>NZ_JAALDT010000399.1:0-6740 GCF_014144995.1 Dietzia sp. DQ11-71
CCGCCCGGGACGGGCGGCGGGCGTCGTGAGCCCGGTGGCTGCGACAGCCTGACGGCGGACGGCTCAGCCGCGGCGGCGGGCGCTGCGCTGGATGTTGCGCACCTTCGCGCCCTGGGGGACCGGGCCCTTGGGCATCTGGTTCTGAATGCCGGTCTTGGTGCTCAGCGCGCGGAGCCGGGTGTCGAGGGCGTCGACCTTCGCCCGGCTGATGTTCATCGGGTATCGGGTGAGCCGGCGGTTCAGCTTGCGCAGTGGCACCTGCTCGGGGGTCGCGTCCTGCTCCTCGCCGACGATCAACTCGTAGATCGGGGTGTCGCCGACGACCCGGGCGACCTTCTTCTTCTCCTGTGCCATGAGCGGCTTGAGCCGGCGCGGCTCGCCCTCGCCCACGATCACGATCCCGCACCGGCCGACCACGCGGTGGACCGCGTCGAAACTCGTCGTGGCGGCGACGGCCTGGTTGACCCGCCACCCGGAGCGCAACTGGTCCAGGGCCCACGCGGCCGCGCCCGGCTGCCCCTCGGCCTTGCCGTACACCGTGTTCTGCACGCGGCGCGAGAAGATCACCATCGCGAGCATGAGGCCGGTGAGCACACCGAGGGGGAGCATCCACCACTCGCCGCCCCACAGCATGCCGAGGAGGAAGAACACGACCGTCGACAGGACGACCGCGCCGATCATCAGCGGCCACAGGAGCTTGTCCTGCTTGGACTGGATCTTCAGCGCCTGCCACATCTGGCCGCGTTGTTCCTTGCCCGCCTGCCGCCGGACGGCCCGGGCCGCCTTCTTGTCCGCCTTGGTGAGCTCGCTCTTCGCCATGGTCATCAGGATACGTGCCCGCCACCGCGGTCCGGGAACCGCGGCTGACCCGAGGGGTGACCCGCCCCGGCCGACTGTGGGCGGGTCAGACGCGGGCGCGCTCGCGGTCCAGGACGCTCGACGCCTCCTGGGACGCCGAACCCCCTGTCGTCAGCTGCTGCAGGTGCTCCGGAACCGCCTGCCCGCGGTGCTCCAGCGCCTGGACGTAGAGGCGGCCGGCTCGGTACGACGAGCGGACGAGCGGTCCGGCCATGACGCCGGCGAAACCGATCTCACGGGCCTGATCGGACAGCTCGACGAACTCCTCGGGCTTGACCCAGCGGTCGATCGGGTGGTGCAGCGGGCTGGGCCGGAGGTACTGCGTGATGGTGAGGATGTCGCAGCCGGCGGAGTGCAGGTCGCGCATCGCGTCGACGATCTCGTCGGTGGTCTCGCCCATCCCCAGGATGAGGTTGGACTTGGTGACGAGGCCGAAGTCGCGCGCGGCGCGGATCACGTCGAGGGAGCGGTCGAACCGGAACGCCGGGCGGATCCGCTTGAAGATCCGCGGCACGGTCTCGAGGTTGTGCGCCAGCACCTCGGGACGCGACTCGAACACCTCGGCCAGCTGGTCCGGGTCCCCGTTGAAATCGGGGATGAGGTTCTCGACCCCCGTGTTGGGGTTGAGCTCGTGGATCTTGCGGACGGTCTCCGCGTAGAGCCAGGCCCCGCCGTCCTCCAGGTCGTCGCGCGCGACGCCCGTGATGGTGGAGTAGCGCAGACCCATCTCGCGCACGGACTCGGCCACGCGCCGCGGCTCGTCACGATCGAGGGCGCTGGGTTTGCCGGTGTCGATCTGGCAGAAGTCGCAGCGGCGGGTGCACTGCTCGCCGCCGATGAGGAACGTGGCCTCCCGGTCCTCCCAACACTCGTAGATGTTGGGGCAGCCGGCCTCCTCGCACACCGTGTGCAGGCCGCCGGTCTTGACCAGCGTCTTGAGTTCCTTGTACTCGGGACCCATGGTGGCCTTAGTTCGGATCCACGACGGCTTGCGCTCGATCGGCGTCTCGGCGTTGCGGGCCTCGATACGGAGGAGCTTGCGGCCTTCAGGAGTCACAGTCACGGCCGCAAGCCTACGCGCGAATCACGCCACGGGCAGTCGGCCGTCCAGCGCCTCCACCATGTCGGAGGTGACCTGGTCGAGAACCTCCGACACCGGCACCACGCGACCGAGTTCGGCGCTGAGGGACGTGACCCCGGCGTCGACGATCCCGCAGGGGACGATCCGCGAGAACGCGGTCAGATCGCAGTCGCAGTTGAGGGAGAACCCGTGCATCGTCACGCCCCGCTGGACACGGATCCCGATGGCGGCGATCTTGCGCTCGGGCCTGCCGTCCGAGGCCGCACACCACACCCCGGAGCGCCCGTCGACGCGCCCGGCCTCCACGCCGAGCCGCGCGCAGGTGGAGATGAGGGCCTGCTCGACACGGCGGACGTACTCGACCACGTCGATGGGGTCGGTCAGCGCGACGATCGGGTACCCCACCAGTTGGCCGGGTCCGTGCCAGGTGATCCGGCCGCCGCGGTCCACGTCGACGACCGGGGTGCCGTCGGTGGGACGGTCGGACGGCTCCGTGCGTTTGCCGGCGGTGTAGGTGGCGGGGTGCTCCAGGAGGAGGATCGTGTCGCCCCGCTGCCCGTCGGCGCGCTCCTCGGCGAGGGCGCGTTGGAGCTCCCAGGTGGGGCTGTACTCGACGGTGCCGAGCCGACGGATCTCCGGGGGCGCCGGGTCACGGCGGAGGGACTGACCGGTGTGCGACATGTCCCCAGGGTAGGCCGAGGGGTGTGACGACGACGACGGGCGCCCTCCGTGAAGGAGGACGCCCGTCGCGGGGTTCAGCGGAACCTACCGATCAGCTGGCTTCACAGGTCGAGGTCACCGTCGAACTCGGCCTTCTCCAACCGGTCCTTCACCGTGGTGAGGAAGCGGCCGGCGTCGGCGCCGTCGATCAGGCGGTGATCGTAGGTCAGCGGCATGAAGCCCATCGACCGGATGGCGATCGACTCGCCGTCGGCGTCGGCATCCACCACGGGCCGCCGCACGATCGCGCCGGTGCCGAGCATCGCCGCCTGCGGCGGGACGAGGATCGGGGTGTCGAACAGGGCCCCCTCGCTGCCGATGTTGGTGATGGTGAACGTGCCGCCCTGGAGGTCGTCCGGCGTGAGCTTGGACGCCCGCGCCCGCTCGGCCAGGTCGATGATCGCCTTTGCCAGCCCCGGGATGTCCAGGTCCTGCGCGTTCTGGATGACCGGGGAGAGCAGCCCCGCCTCGGTGTCCACGGCGATCCCGAGGTTCACCGAACCGTGGTAGGTGATCTCGTTGGTCTTCTCGTCGTACGACGCGTTGACGTTCGGGTGCGACACCAGGGCCTCGACGACCGCCTTGGCATAGAAGGGCAGGTACGAGAGCTTGGCGCCGTGCTTGTCGGCGAACTGCTCCTTGACCTGCGAGCGCAGCTGCGCCACCCGGGTCATGTCCACCTCGAAGACCTGCGTGAGCTGAGCGGTCTGCTGCAGCGATTCACGCGTCTTCTGCGCCGTGATCTTGCGGATCCGGTTGGCCTTCTTGGTGGTGCCGCGCAGCTCTGCGAGCTCGGGCCGGACGCCGGCCTTCGACGGGCCGCCGCTGGGTGCCTTCTCTTCGGCCGGGGCCTCGGAACCGGAGTCGGAGCCCGAGCCCGAGCCCTCGGCCGCCGCGAGGACGTCCTGCTTACGGATCCGGCCGCCGATACCGGTGCCCTTGACCGAGTCCAGGTCGACGCCGTGCTCCTGCGCGAGCTTGCGCACCAGCGGGGTGACGTACGGCGAGCTGCCGGACTTGGCGGCCGCCGCGGGCTCGGCCCGCTCGGGCAGGTCGCCGGAGGACGCGCCGTCTGACCTCTCCGACCCGCGCGGCTTCTCTGCCTTCTTCTCGCTCTTCTTCTCGGCCTTCTTCTCGGACGTCGACCCGGACCCGGACTCCGCCTTGGCGGCGGCCTTCTTCTCGGTCTCGGGGGTGTCCTCGGGGACCTCGTCCTCGTCGGAGGCGTCCACGCCCTCGTCCTTGGCGTCGGTGGCGTTCTGCTCCTCGGCCGACTGTTCGTCGGAGTCAGAGCCGGAGTCGTCGGAGTCGTCGTCGGATTCGCTTGCAGCGTCGCCGTCGCCGATGACGGCGAGGGTGGCGCCGACGTCGACGGTCTCGTCCTCCTCGGCCACGATCTTCTGCAGGGTGCCGGCGACGGGGGAGGGGATCTCGGTGTCGACCTTGTCGGTGGAGACCTCGAGCAACGGCTCGTCGACCTCGACGGTGTCGCCGACGGACTTGAGCCACTTGGTGATGGTGCCCTCGGTGACGGACTCGCCGAGTTCGGGCATGACGACGTCGGTGCCCTTGCCGCCGCCCCCGCCTCCGGAGGACTTCTTGGCCGGGGCGGACTCCTCGGCGGGCTCGTCGTCCGCGGGCTCGTCCGCGGCATCCGACTCGTCGGCCTCGTCGGCCTGATCGTCAGAGTCGTCGGCCTCATCGGCGGAGTCGGAGTCGTCTGAGTCGTCGTCGGAGTCGCTCGCGGCGTCGCCGTCGCCGTCGCCGTCGCCGATGACGGCGAGGGTGGCGCCGACGTCGACGGTCTCGTCCTCCTCGGCCACGATCTTCTGCAGGGTGCCGGCGACGGGGGAGGGGATCTCGGTGTCGACCTTGTCGGTGGAGACCTCGAGCAACGGCTCGTCGACCTCGACGGTGTCGCCGACGGACTTGAGCCACTTGGTGATGGTGCCCTCGGTGACGGACTCGCCGAGTTCGGGCATGACGACGTCGGTGCCCTTGCCGCCGCCCCCGCCTCCGGAGGACTTCTTGGCCGGGGCGGACTCCTCGGCGGGCTCGTCGTCCGCGGAATCGTCGGCCTGGTCGGCCTCGTCGTCAGAGTCGTCGGCACCATCGGCGGAGCCGGAGCCGGAGTCGTCGTCGGACCCGTCCGAGTCGTCGGACCCGCCCGAGCCGTCGTCGATGACGGCGAGTTCCCCGCCGATCTCGACCGTCTCGTCCTCATCGGCGACGATCTTCTTCAGCGTGCCGGCGGCGGGCGACGGGATCTCGGTATCGACCTTGTCGGTGGAGACCTCGAGCAACGGCTCGTCGACCTCGACCGTGTCCCCCTCCTTCTTGAGCCAGCGGGTAACGGTGCCCTCGCTGACGGATTCACCGAGAGCCGGCATCTGTACGGAGAAGGCCATGGTGTCGTGACTCCTCAAGAGTTCTCATTCGCTGCCAGCAAGCGCGGTCCGCGCCCGCGTGAGCGGCGTCGTGGGTGTGAGTTATCTGTTCGTCGTGTCGATCCGGGGCCGGATGCGCGGTGGCGCCCCCACCCAGGATCGTCGTCCATTGTGCCCTCTGCCACCTCTCGGCGTCGGCGGACGTGCCGATCCCGACCCCGGCCGGTGCCCGATTCGCCGGTCGCCCGCAGCGTGACGGGCGTCGGGCGTCGGTACGATCGTGTCCCATAGGCGGCCCTCACCCCGTACGGGGGCCCGACGGAAGGACCGACGGTGGGTATCCGTGACCTGTTCGGGCGTCGTGGGCCTCGGGTCCCGGCCGATCCGGCCGATCTCGATCACCTGCGCCGGTGGTGCCGCACCCGCGTGGGCGTGGAGGCGTATCTCGAGCCGGAAACCCTCGTCTCGGTCCCCGGCCTGTGCCTGGTGGCCTTCGACGGCGAATGGACCCGCAGGCCGGTCGGCGACGTGGCCACCGCGCGCAAACTCGCCGCGCAGTTGAAGCTGCCCCTGTTCGACGCCGCCGTCCAGGGCTACCCCCAACGGATGCGCGACTACGAGGAGGTCCGCATCAAGCGTGAGCGGCGCGAGCGGGCCGAGCGCCTCCGCGACCGGCTGCGCGAGCCCGAGGGGGGCTAGCCGCGCTGACCCCGCCGCCCGCGGCCGACTCAGGCTCCGGCGGCGATGTCCTCGAGGACGGCGAGCATGGTCCGCACGGGCACCCCGGTTCCGCCCTTGGGCAGGTACCCCTCCGGGCCACCGTCGTTGTAGGCGGGGCCGGCCACGTCGATGTGCGCCCACTCGACGCCGTCCGCGACGAACTCGGAGAGGAACAGTCCGGCCGAGAGCATGCCGCCCCACCGGTGCGGGGTGACGTGGGTCAGGTCGGCCACCTCGGAATCCAACCCGGCACGCAACTCCTCGGGCAGCGGCATCGGCCAGCCGCCCTCGCCGACCGACCGGCTGAGGTCGGCCACCCGGTCGCGGAAGTCCTCGGTTCCCATGACACCCGGGGTCTTCTTGCCCAGCGCCACCATCTGCGCACCGGTGAGGGTGGCGGTGTCGATGAGATGGGACGGGGAGTCCTCGCAGGCCCGGACGATGGCGTCGGCCAGGATGAGCCGCCCCTCCGCGTCGGTGTTCTTCACCTCGACGGTCGTGCCCCCGTACATGGTCAACACGTCACCGGGCCGGTACGCCGTCGACGACGGCATGTTCTCCGCCATGGGCACGGTCGCCACCACGGTGAGATCCAGGCCCAGCCGCGCGGCGAGGATGACGGTGGCCACCACGGCCGCGGCGCCACCCATGTCCATGGTCATCTGCTCCATGCCGGCGGCCGGCTTGATGGAGATGCCGCCGGTGTCGAAGGTGATGCCCTTGCCCACGAGGGCCACGGTGGGTCGACCCTCGGCGCCCCGGTGGGTGAGCCGCACCAGGCGCGGGCCGCGGGACGAGCCGCCGCCGACGGCGAGGATGCCGCCGTAGCCACCCTCGGTGAGCGCCGCCTCGTCCAGCACCTCGACCTCCAGACCGGCGCCGCGGGCCAGTTCGGCGGCCCGGTCGGCGAACGACCCGGGGAACAGCAGGTTGGGCGGGGTGTTGACCAGATCGCGCGCCAGCCCGACACACTC
>NZ_JAALDT010000039.1:0-3501 GCF_014144995.1 Dietzia sp. DQ11-71
AAGTTGTGTTCGGCGGTGACCTACTCTCCCACACCCTCACGAGTGCAGTACCATCGGCGCTGGCAGGCTTAGCTTCCGGGTTCGGAATGGGACCGGGCGTTTCCCTGCCGCTATGGCCGCCGTAACTCTGTGAAACAAGGCCCACGTGTTTTTGCGTGGGTGTGTTGTTTCAGATACTGCACAGTGGACGCGTTGCGATTCTTTAGGGGCTGTTTGTGTGTAAGCCCTCGGCCGATTAGTACCGGTCACCTGCACGCATTGCTGCGCTTCCAGTTCCGGCCTATCAACCCCATGGTCTGTGGGGGGCCTTAACCACGCGAAGGTGGTGAGAAACCTCATCTTGGAACAGGCTTCCCGCTTAGATGCTTTCAGCGGTTATCCCTTCCGAACGTAGCTAACCAGCGATGCTCCTGGTGGAACAACTGGCACACCAGAGGTTCGTCCGTCCCGGTCCTCTCGTACTAGGGACAGCCTTCCTCAAGTTTCTTACGCGCGCGGCGGATAGAGACCGAACTGTCTCACGACGTTCTAAACCCAGCTCGCGTGCCGCTTTAATGGGCGAACAGCCCAACCCTTGGGACCTACTCCAGCCCCAGGATGCGACGAGCCGACATCGAGGTGCCAAACCATCCCGTCGATATGGACTCTTGGGGAAGATCAGCCTGTTATCCCCGGGGTACCTTTTATCCGTTGAGCGACACCGCTTCCACTTGCCGGTGCCGGATCACTAGTCCCGACTTTCGTCCCTGCTCGACGTGTCAGTCTCACAGTCAAGCTCCCTTGTGCACTTGCACTCAACACCTGATTGCCATCCAGGCTGAGGGAACCTTTGGGCGCCTCCGTTACTCTTTAGGAGGCAACCGCCCCAGTTAAACTACCCACCAGGCACTGTCCCTAACCCAGATCATGGGCCGAGGTTAGACGTCCAATACGATCAGAGTGGTATTTCAACAACGACTCCACACACACTGGCGTGCATGCTTCACAGTCTCCCACCTATCCTACACAAACCGAATCGAACGCCAATACCAAGCTATAGTAAAGGTCCCGGGGTCTTTTCGTCCTGCCGCGCGTAACGAGCATCTTTACTCGTAGTGCAATTTCGCCGAGTCTGTGGTCGAGACAGCAGAGAAGTCGTTACGCCATTCGTGCAGGTCGGAACTTACCCGACAAGGAATTTCGCTACCTTAGGATGGTTATAGTTACCACCGCCGTTTACTGGGGCTTAAATTCTCAGCTTCGCCTTGCGGCTAACCGGTCCTCTTAACCTTCCAGCACCGGGCAGGCGTCAGTCCGTATACATCGACTTACGTCTTCGCACGGACCTGTGTTTTTAGTAAACAGTCGCTTCTCTCTGGTCTCTGCGACCACCCCCAGCTCAGATCGCAAGGATCGTCACCGGGCGTGGTCCCCCTTCTCCCGAAGTTACGGGGGCATTTTGCCGAGTTCCTTAACCACAGTTCTCTCGATCGCCTTGGTATTCTCTACCTGATCACCTGTGTCGGTTTGGGGTACGGGCCGTGTATGAACTCACTAGAGGCTTTTCTCGGCAGCATAGGATCACTGAATTCCCCACAACGGGTATGCATCAAGTCTCAGCCTTGATGTGACACGGATTTGCCTATGTCACGGCCTACACTCTTACACCAGTACAACCACTGACTGGCCCAGCTACCTTCCTGCGTCACCCCATCGCTTGGCTACTACCAGTTCAGGTCCCGCGCATCCGGTCCACGTCATCCCGAAGGATGCTCTAGGACGTTCAGGGCGGTTAGTATCACTGATTCACCATGGGCGCGCACACACGGGTACGGGAATATCAACCCGTTGTCCATCGACTACGCCTGTCGGCCTCGCCTTAGGTCCCGACTCACCCTGGGCAGATTAGCTTGACCCAGGAACCCTTGATCATTCGGCGGACGAGTTTCTCACTCGTCATTCGCTACTCATGCCTGCATTCTCACTCGTGTGGCCTCCACGCCTGGATCACTCCGGCGCTTCTATGGCCACACGACGCTCCCCTACCCATCCATACACCTGCCCGGAGGAGGTTATTGTATGAATGCCGCGGCTTCGGCGGTGTACTTGAGCCCCGCTAAATTGTCGGCGCAGGACCACTTGACCAGTGAGCTATTACGCACTCTTTCAAGGGTGGCTGCTTCTAAGCCAACCTCCTGGCTGTCTCAGCGATCCCACATCCTTTTCCACTTAGTACACGCTTAGGGGCCTTAGCCGGCGATCTGGGCTGTTTCCCTCTCGACTATGAAGCTTATCCCCCACAGTCTCACTGCCGCACTCTCACACCTCGGCATTCGGAGTTTGGCTGACGTCAGTAACCTTGTAGGGCCCATCGGCCATCCAGTAGCTCTACCTCCGAGGTGAAACATGCGACGCTGCACCTAAATGCATTTCGGGGAGAACCAGCTATCACGGAGTTTGATTGGCCTTTCACCCCTACCCACAACTCATCCCCTCAGTTTTCAACCTAAGTGGGTTCGCGCCTCCACGACGTCTTACCGTCGCTTCACACTGGCCATGGGTAGATCACTCCGCTTCGGGTCTAGAGCATGCCACTACAGTCGCCCTATTAGGACTCGCTTTCGCTACGGCTTCCCCACACGGGTTAACCTCGCGACATACCACTAACTCGCAGGCTCATTCTTCAAAAGGCACGCCATCAGCTTATGAGCCTCTGACGGATTGTAAGCACACGGTTTCAGGTACTATTTCACTCCCCTCCCGGGGTACTTTTCACCATTCCCTCACGGTACTAATCCGCTATCGGTCACCAAGAAGTATTTAGGCTTACCGGGTGGTCCCGGCAGATTCACAGCAGATTTCACGGGCCCGCTGCTACTTGGGAACACAAATCGCCCCGCCGCAAGGTTTTCAGGTACGGGACTCTCACCCTCTCCGGCCGACCCTTCCAAGTCGTTCCCCTAACCCGCGATCAATCAGCGCCCGGTCCGGCAGAACCGGGACATCATGCCCCACAACACCACACACGCAACCCCTGCCGGGTATCACACGCATGCGGTTTAGCCTGATCCGCGTTCGCTCGCCGCTACTGACGGAATCACTGTTGTTTTCTCTTCCTGCGGGTACTGAGATGTTTCACTTCCCCGCGTTCCCTCCACACACCCTATGTATTCAGATGCGGGTAACACGCCATCACGCGTGCTGGGTTTCCCCATTCGGACACCCTCGGATCACAGCTCGTTTGGCAGCTCCCCGAGGCTTATCGCAGCCTACTACGTCCTTCATCGGCTCTTGGTGCCAAGGCATCCACCGTGTGCTCTTACACACTTACATTCACAAACAATTAAAGATGCTCGCGTCCACTGTGCAGTTCTCAAACAACACACACCAACCCCACCCACACCCCGGCCACGTATGGCGCATCAGATGTCTCGGGAATCAGTGCCATCAGAAACAACCGAACCCGAAGGCTCGATGGTGTTGTTTCAGACACCCAACAGTGTGTTTCGTCCGGACCACGCT
>NZ_JAALDT010000003.1:0-13973 GCF_014144995.1 Dietzia sp. DQ11-71
GTGGTGACGAAGTTGACGGCACCGAGGATGGTGCCGATGCCGCCGATGCCGACACCGAGGATCCAGAGGTCCGCGCCCACGCCCGGGGAGTGGATCTTGTCGGACAGCGGGGCGTACATGGTCCAGCCGAAGGACGCGGCCCCGCCGGGGGTCAGGAAGCCCGTCAGCACGATCACGCCGCCGGCGGCGAAGAGCCAGTAGCCGAACGCGTTGAGCCGCGGGAACGCCACGTCGGGAGAGCCGATCTGCAGCGGCATGATGTAGTTGCCGATACCGATGACGATCGGGGTGCCGTAGAACAGCAGCATCACAGTGCCGTGCATGGTGAACAGCTGGTTGTACTGCTCGTTCGACAGGAACTGCATGCCGGGCAGGAACAGTTCGGCCCGGATGAGCAGTGCCATCAGACCGCCGATGCCGAAGAAGACCAGGCACGTGGAGATGTACAGGATGCCGATCAGCTTGTGATCGGTCGTCGTCAGCATCTTCCACACGAACGCACCCGGCCGACCTCCACCCGCGGGGACGCCCGGCGGGTGGTCGAGCTGGTGCGCCGGGCGCGTGGGCGGTACGAGAGTCTCCGACATATCGCTCCCCTGTCGTTCGTTCATCCGAAACTAGGCCGGGAGCCCCGGAACCGCATTGATCTAGGTCAACTTGATGTGAGGAAATGCACACGTGGGCGCCCCACAGGGCCACACTGGTGACATGACCGCGCACGGGGACGATTCCGGAGTCACCGGGTCCGCGCTGTTCTCGGGCTCGGTCCTGTTCGCCTCGCTGCCACCCCGGTGCGGGGCCGCCCTGGCCGCCTCGTCGCGGACGAGTACGGCAAGGCCAGGCGCGGTGGTGCAGGTGACCGGGGAACCGGTGGGCCGCCTGGTGGTGATCACGGCCGGGGCCCTCCATGTCGTCCGGGAGGACCGGTCCGGGCACCAGCGTCACGTCCGGGTCCTCGGCCCCGGGAGCCATCTCGGCCTGGTGGAGTTCGCACTGGGCTGCCCTGCCCGTCACACCGTCGTCGCCGCGGAGGCCACCACGCTGACCAGCGTCTCGCACGGCGCGCTCCGGTCAGCGGCCGCCGCGTGCCCGGTGCTCAACGACTCGATCACCCGCGAACTGGCGTGGAAGGTGATCGAGAGCGAACAGCACCTGGCGTCGATCACCTCGGAGGACGTGCTCACGCGACTGTCCGCCTACCTCGTGTCGTTACCCGGGTCGCCCCGCCAGGACGGGCGGATCCGGGTGCGACTGCCACTGTCCCAGTCCGACCTGGCCACGCAGCTGGGGACGACCCCCGAGACGCTGAGCCGTCGACTACACGACCTCATCGCCTCGGGGGCCGTCGAGAGGGTCGCGCGGCGGGAGTTCGACCTCGACCACCGCCGACTCACCGGCGCCTGAGCACCCTCACCAGATGCTGACGCGCTCCTCGGGGGCGAGCCACAGTCCGTCGCCCTCGGTCACGTCGAAGGCGGCGTGGAAATCGTCGAGGTTGCGGACCACCTGGTTGCAGCGGAACTCCGGCGGGGAGTGCGGGTCCACGGCGAGCCGGCGGGCGGCCTCCTCGGCGCGGGTCTTGGTCCGCCACACGATCGCCCACGAGATGATGAGCCGCTGGATGCCGGTCATCCCGTCGATCTCCGGGCCCACGTCGGTGCCCTCGGCGGGTTCGCCGTCGGCGCCCTGTGCCAGCCGGTAGGCCAGCAACGCGATGGTGAGACCGCCAAGGTCGCCGATGTTCTCCCCTACCGTGAAAGCCCCGTTGACGTGGTCCTTCGTGGCGTCCAGGCCGTCGGGGGTGAGTCCGTCGTACTGGGCGATCAGCGCCTCCACGCGGGTTCCGAACGCCTCGCGATCGTCGTCGGTCCACCAGTCGACCAGGTTGCCGTCGCCGTCGTACTTCGCCCCCTGGTCGTCGAACCCGTGACCGATCTCGTGCCCGATCACGGCACCGATCGCCCCGTAGTTGGCGGCGTCGTCGGCGTCGGCGTCGAAGAACGGCGGCTGCAGGATGGCGGCCGGGAAGACGATCTCGTTCATCACCGGGTTGTAGTAGGCGTTGACCGTCTGCGGCGTCATGTGCCACTCACCGCGGTCGACCGGGCCGCCAAGCTTGCCCAGCTCGTAGTGGTGCTCGAACTCGGCGGAGCGGCGCACGTTGCCGAGCAGGTCGTCGGCGCGGACCTCGAGCGCCGAGTAGTCACGCCACTTGTCGGGGTAGCCGATCTTGGGCACGAACGCCTCGAGCTTGGCCAGCGCCCGCTCGCGGGTGGCCGGGGTCATCCACGGCAGACGGCTGATGGAGTAGCGGTAGGCCTCGGTGAGGTTCTCCACCAGCTCGACCATGCGCGCCTTGTGGCCGGGCGGGAAGTGCCGGGCCACGTACTCCTTGCCGACCTCCTCGCCGAGGGCGGCCTCGACCGCACCGACACCACGCTTCCAGCGGGCCTTGTTCTCCTCGGTGCCGGACATCACGGTGCCGTAGAAGCGGAAGTTCTCGTCCACCAGGTCCGAGGTCAGGAACGGCGCGCGCGCGGAGACCGTCCGCCAGCGCAGCCACTGCTTCCAGGTCTCCAGCGGCTCGGAGGCCCACAGGTCGGCCACGGCGGTGAGGAAGTCGGGCTGCATCGCGACGAGCCGGCCGAACGTCTCCTCGGTGCCGCCGAGCTCGCGGGCCCACTCATGCCAGGGGAAGCCGGGGGCCTGCTGCGGCAACTCGTCCCAGGTGACGGGGTTGTAGGTCTTGTCCGCGTCGCGACGGGCCACCACGTCCCAGTGGGCGGCGGCGATGCGGGTCTCCAGCGCGACGATCCGCTCGGCGGTCCGGCGGGCCCCGGTCTCCCCGTCCACGTCCTCGACCAGCCCGGCGAGGTCGAGCATCCGGGCGATGTGGTCGGTGTACTGCTCGCGCATCTCGGCGTACTGGTCCTCGCGGTAGAAGGACTCGTCCGGCAGCCCGATGCCGTACTGCACCAGGTAGAGGATGTACTCGCTCGAGTTCTTGGCGTCGTTGTTGACGTAGGCACCGATCAGCCCGCCGACGCCCACCTTCTCCAGCCGTGCCATCGCCAGCGCGAGCGAGTCGGCGTCGGTCGCACCGTCGATCTCGGCCAGATCGGGCGCGAGCGCGGCCACGCCGGCGGCCTCAACGGCGTCGGTGTCCATGAAGGAGGCGTAGAAGGCGCCGATCTGCGAGTCGACCGGGGCGTCGGTGATGATGTCGCGCACCCGCTCCTCGGACAGGTCGCGCAGGGCGAGGAACGCACCGTCGATCGGCCGGTCGGCGGGGATCACGTGCTCACGGATCCAGGTGCCGTTGACGTGCTGGTAGAGGTCGTCCTGGGGCCGGACGTCCAGATCGACGTACTGCAGGTCGAGGCCCGAGGGACGGGGCGCGTCGGTGGTGGGGATCTCGGTCGCTGTCATGTGACCAGGTTACGTAAGTGGTCGCGGGGTGGGCGGTCGGCACGACGTCGGAGGTCGCCACCTCCGTGACGACGACGAGGCGGGCCGACGGGATGCGCCGAACCGGTGAGGCGGGCCGGTGGTCGTGGATGCCGGACGCGGGTCAGGGCAGGCCGTGGCGGGCGTTGTGATCCTTGGCGCCCTGGTAGGCGTCGACCATCCCCCAGATCCAGAACCCGAACATGATGGGCAGTCCGATGAGGATGACCGAGAGCAGAGCACCCACGAGGTAGCCGGCGAGGATGCCCACACCCCTACCGGCCCGGCCGACCAGCATCGTCCCCAGGCCGGGCACGAGGAGGGACGCCACCAGCATCAGCGCCGGGTCCTTGCGGGCCGCCGGCGGGAACTGACCGTAGGACTGCATCCCGTACCGCTGACCATAGGACTGCATCCCGTACGGCTGCTGCGCCCCGTAACCGTACTCGGCGCCGTAGAAGGGCTGCGCGCCGTACTGACCCGGGTCGAACTGACCGCCGGCCTGCGGGGACCCGTACGGCGGGGTTCCGTACTGCGGGCTCCCGTACTGCTGACCGCCGTAGCCGCCGGCCCCGTACTGCTGACCGCCGTCGCGACCGGGCCACTGCTCGTTCGCCCGACCGCCGAACGGGTCGTCGGGCCGGTCGGAGGCGTTGCCGTCAGCGGGAATACTCATGGATCCACACTATCGCGGCACCACGACAGGTCGTCCGCCATGAAGTCTGCTCACACCGCCACCACGAGCGGCCCCGGCTGCACGTCCTCACTGGCTACGCTGCCCGATTGCACACTCATCGAAGGGTCTCGCTGCGGGAATGGACCATTCCGGGCGCACAGTCGATGCGGCAGCACACCTCGGACCGGACGCGATGGAACTCTGCCACGCGGGCCGGGGGCGGCTGCGGAACCACCCTCAGTTGCGGGCCGTCATCCCGGGCCGCGCCCAGATGTCCGCGCAGTCCACGCAGGCGTCCTCCGATACGATGCCGACCCGCTGGAGCTGCCCGTACATCCAGCAGCCCAGGCAGAAGCCGAGCGCGGCCTCGGCGAGCGCGGCGGCCACCAGCACACCGAGCACGACGCTGCCCGCCACCGTGAACCCTGCGAGGAACAGTCCGAACGCGATCGAGGACATCACCAGGCCGATCGTCTGGGCGAATCGCTTGGGCGCGCCGGCGACCATCTTGGGCTCGTCGCTGACCCGGGGTGCGAGCACATGCACCGACAGGCGACCGAACGGCGAGTACCGCGGGCCGCCGGCAACCCGGAGCGCGAAACCCACCACCAGCGCTCCCGCCAGCCATGTCCGGGCGGGCTCGGGAGCGAGGAGGGTGACCACCGCGAGCGTCACCACGAGGGCGGCGGTGCACCGCGCGGCGTAGTCGTTGACGATCTCGGGGAAGACGAACGCTTCTCGCAGACTCACAGTTCTCGCTCCTCACACACTTCGATAGACCGATCGGTCTACCCCGCGGACCAGAGTACGCCTGCGCCCCGCGGATTCCCAGATGCCGCTAGTGTCGGCCCATGATCCCCGGTAGAGCAGCGGCCGGCACCGTCGTCGCGGCGGCCGCGTCACTCGCATTGGCGCTGTCCGGGTGCGGCCAGGTCAGCGTCGGAGACCAGACCCCCGCGACCGCGGACCCCGCCGTCCCGGCCACGGCCACGGCCACCTCGACCATCGCGACGGCCACCTCATCCCCGGGAGCCGCGGACCCCACCGCGACGGCGCCGCCCCCGACGCCCGGGCCGGCGGCCACCCCGGGCTGCGGGACACTGACCGAACCCGTCCACCGGCTCGTCCACGGCACCGACGACGACCGCGAGGCAACCTCGGCCGAGGTCCGCCGCCTCGCCGACGGGGTCACCGACAACGCGCTGTCCGCGGTGGCGAGTCGACTGTCGGGCATCGCCGTGCAGCCGACCGGTTCCCCGGCAGCGCTGGAGGCCCAGTGGGACCAGTTCCGGCGACTCTGCGACCTCCCCTGATCGCGCCCCCTCTACGCTGACGGCCGTGCCCCCACCGCTGCGTCGCCGTTCGAACTCACCCCGTCCACCCGCCGCCCCCGTCGTCCCCAGGCGGGAGCAGCTCGAGCCGCCGCGCACCGAACTCGAGACGGACGGCCTGTGGGACGGGGCCCTGGCCACCGCCGAACACGCGCCCGACCCGGAGGAGGGCGCGGCGCAGATCGGCGGGATGGAAATCCGGGAATCCGCACTCGAGAACCTCCGGTTGAGCGGAGCCCGCGCGGACGGCCTGAGGCTGACCGATGTCGTGATCAGCGGCTGCGACCTGTCGGGACTGGTGGCCGACGGCGCCTCGCTCACCCGCGTGAGGTTCGTGGGCTGCCGGCTGACCGGGATCGTGTTGTCCGACGCACGGCTGACCGACGTGTCGTTCGAGGACTGCCACGCGGACATGATCAACCTACGGATGGCCCGACTGCAGCGGGTCCGCCTCGCCTCGACGCGGTGCCGGCAGGCCGACCTGCTCGAGGCGCGCATCGCCGATCTGACCACCGAGGGCTCCGACCTGCGTGGGGCCGCGTTCGACCGGGCCACCCTCTCGGCGGTGGACCTGCGCGGCGCCGACCTGGAGGACCTACGCGGGGCGTCGGCATTGCGGGGCGCCCTCATCTCGCCCGACCAGGTGCTGGGCGTGGGCCTGGCGCTGATCGGCGAGGCGGGGATCCGGGTCGACTGACCGGCCATTCACATCCGGCCGCACACATCCGACCGCCCCGACCTCAGGGCGCAGCGCGTCGAGTCGCTCGAGGAGAGCTCAAATCAGGTGCGAGGCGGACTCGCGCCACTGGTTCACCGCGCGGTTGATGATCGCCTGGAGCTGCAGGATCTGGTCACGATCGGTGAGCGTGATGCCCTCCGCCCCGGTCTGCAGCCGCAACTCCGGAACCCCCCGCCCCGCCCCGTGCTCGTCCAGCATCACGGTCTCGGCGACCGACACCTCCAGAAAGGGGTCGTCGCCCGGGCCATCGACCTCGGTCACGAGGTCTTGGCGGTAACGCGGGGTGGTCAGGTCGATCGCATTGTTCATGGAGGGGCACTCCCGACTGGTCGGTGGGATTGCCTTAATCGTAGGTGAGGAAACCAGGTCATCGAACGCGTGGGGCAGCGTGTTACAGGTTGTGATCAACCCGTGATCTTGGCCACTCTCCGGTCACTCTCCGGCCACCCTCCGGCGCCTCACCGCGACCGCTGCCCGGGCCGGAACTGGACAGATGTGAGAAATGTTGCGTGAGTTGCTTGTGTGACTGAAGGGGTTGCAACATACTCAGCCCATGACATCTGCCGGACCGTCGGCCCGACGCGCCCCCCTTCCCCGCCTTCTCGTCACCGTGGCCTCTGCAGCAGCCCTTTCTCTCGGCCTCCTCGTCGTCGTCATCTCCCCGCGCGCCGACGCCGGCGTCCCCCTGGCGCCCGCCTACCACGGCCTCGCGCAGGGGGTCGACGCCGCGAGCTGGCAGCACCCGCACGGTGCCGGCGTCGACTGGCACGCGGCCGCCGCGTCCGGGCAGTCCTTCGCGTTCATCAAGGCCACCGAGGGCACCGGACCCGCCAACCGCTACTACGAGTCCGACGTCGCCGATGCGCGCGCCGCCGGCATGCTCGTCGGCAGCTATCACATGGCGCGCCCCGCCATGGACCCCGCGCAGCAGGCCCACGCGTTCGCCGACCGACTGCAGTCCGTCGGCGGCCCGCAGCTCCCGCCGGTGCTCGATCTGGAGAAGGACGAGGGCCTCGACCCCGCCGAGCTGGCCGACTGGACGCAGGTCTTCCTCGACACTCTCGCCCACCGGACCGGTCGCGCGCCGATCCTCTACACCTACCGCTACTTCTGGATCGATCGGATGGCCAACACCCACCGCTTCGCCGAGTTCCCGCTGTGGCTCGCCGAGTACGGGGTGTCCGAGCCCACCCTGCCCGTGATCGGCGGCTGGAACGAGTGGCTGTTCTGGCAGCGCTCCGAGACCGGTGAGGTGCCCGGCTTCACCGACGCCGTGGATCTCAACGTCTTCGCCGGAACCCGCGACGACCTCCACGCCTGGCTCGGCCACGTCGAGCCCGCACCCGCACCCGCACCCGCGCCAGCCCCCGCACCCGAATCCACACAGGAGCCCGCACCGGCGCCGCCTCCCCCGCCCGCCCCAGAGCTCGTGTCGGACCGCGAGATCGTCGAGGCGCCCGCCGGGGTCCCGCCGGAGGCACCCGTCCCGGTCGAGCCGTTCACGATCCCCGTACCACGCGACCTGCCGGCCCCGGACGGGGTGCGCCTGCCGGAGACCATCGAGATCCCCCGCGAGGTCGTGGCCCAGCTGCCGCCCGGAATGCGCTGACCCGGAATGCGCTGACCGCGGGGGACGTCAGCGCGGTGCGGGTTCGCGTCGCCGCACCACGGCGGCGCGGATCGCACGCCATCCGATGAGGAGGACGGCGGTGACGACGCCCGCCACCACCATGAAGCTCCAGTGCGGCACACGCCCGTCACCGAGACCGCGGATCACCATGCCCACCACCAGCGTGGCCAGCCACAGCAGTACGCCCGACCCGACGGCGGCGGGCGGGCGGCGGGTCGTCAGCAGGATCAGCCACCCCACTGCCAGCCCGATGAGGAACGGCCACGCCGTACCCCAGACCTGGGCCACGCCGAGCCCCTCGGAGTGCGCGCCCCGGCCGAACGTGGAGAACACCACCACCAACACCGCATCGAGCACGATCATCACCGGCACGGCCACACGACTCACCGTCTCTTCCCCTCCCGTCGCTCGCTCGCGCTGACCGAGCAGGACGCATCGCCGGCCTCGTCGTCCACGACCCCGTCCTCACGCACGCGCAGTAGCGGGATGGGACCCGAGTCGTGGTGCACGTGGGGCCGCCACGGTGTGCCCTTGAGCGGCCACATCGCCGAAATCCCGGCCGGCGGGGCCGCCGCGACGGTCTGCCGCGACGCGGCGGTATACGCCGCCGCGGGGGACGGAGAGGGGGACGACGACGAGGTGTTCTCCCCCGGGTCGTCGGCGTTGTCCGGGTCGGCGTCGGGGTCGAGGTCCACGGCACCCCGGTAGAAGAGGAAGAAGACCACCCATCCGGCCAGGGCGACCAGCACGAAGCTGACGATGCGGTAGACGAACACCGTCGCGAACGCCTGATGCGCACCGAGCCCGCCCGCGGTCAGGGTCGTGATGAGCGCGAACTCCACGGTCCCCAGCCCGCCGGGCGTGATGGGCGCGCTGGCCACGATCTTGCCGGTCACGTACGCGATGCACAGGCCGCCGATGCTGTGCTGGGCACCGACCGCGTTGGCCGCCGCCCACAGGCAGCCGATGTCGGCGACCCAGTTGAGGAGGGAGAACGCGAAGGCCTTGGACAACTGCGTCTTGGTCAGTTCGACGGCCTCGGCCTGCTCGACGACCTTGCGCACCGCGGCGGCACCGTGGTCGGCGGGCTTGCGACGTCGTGCGTTGACCCACTCGAGGAGCGCCAGGAGCGACCCCTGGATCCTGTCCGGGTTCCGCGCGGCCCACTGGACCACCACCACGATCCCCACCAGGCCCATGGCAGAAAGCGCCAGCAGGAACGGGTTGGACACCGTCCCCACCAGGAAGAAGCCAAGCAGCGCCAGCAGGACGATGCCGACGGTCGACAGCACGCCGGAGATGACGAGCTGCCACGAGGCGACGACGCGGGTGGCTCCCCACTGCCGGGTCTTGCGGTAGGTCAGGGTGGTGCCGAAGACCTGCCCGCCGGGGATGCTCGTGGAGAACGCGTTGGCGGAGAACACCAGGCCGACGCTGCCCCAGTAGCCCACCCTGACACCGGCGGACTGCAGGAGCAGTTTCTGCACCGAGCCGTAGCTCGACATCGACAGGTAGGAGAACACCAGCGCGGCCGCGACCCAACCCCAGTGCGGGCGGGTGACGGCCTCGAATCCCTCGGCGAAGAACGGCATCTGGCCACGGAGCCAGTAGAGGATGAAGGCCAGGACAGTCAGGGTCGCGATGGCCTTGAACCACGGATTGCCCAGGACCACCCGGATGCGACGCCGCGCCTCGGCGCCCCGCGTGCCCATCATCTATCCACCATAACCAAAGGATCCGACCTGGCCCAGGACCCACACCGCCGGGCCCTGGCGAGCGTCACGCGTCGCGCCCCTGCTGACGTTCCCGCATCAGACGGGCGATCAGGTCGGAGGCGGGGATCTTCCCGTCCTCGGTGATGTCGGGTTCCTCGTCGTACTCGGGGTCACGGACCGGCTCGAACTCCGCCTCCGGCTCGAGCTCCGGCTCGGCCCCGGGCTCGCGGTCGAGCACGGCCACGGCGGTGGCGGGTCCGGCGACCTCTGTCCGTCCGGCGCCCGCGGAATCCGCGGAGACCTCGGAGTCCGCGGCGGGGACCGGCTCGGCCGCGCCGGTGGTGGCGGGTCGGCTGGTGAGCAGCTCGGGCTCGTCGTCGATCTCCGCCTCGCCGAGGCCGATCCGTTCCTGGACGCGCTTCATCCACCCGGGCGCCCACCAGTTGTCGGTGCCGAGCATCTGCATGACCGCCGGCACGAGCAGCATGCGGATCACGGTGGCGTCGATGATGAGCGCGGCGATCATGCCGAACGCGATGTACTTCATCATCACGATCTCGGAGAACGCGAACGCGCCGGTCACCACGATGAGGATGAGCGCGGCCGAGGTGATGATCCGGCCGGTGTTGGCCACTCCGCTGCGGATGGCCTCCGTCGTCCGAGCGCCGCGCGAGCGTGCTTCGACCATCCGCGAGACCAGGAACACCTCGTAGTCCGTGGACAGCCCGTAGATGATCGCCATGAGCAGCACCACGACCGGCGAGGTGAGCGGGCCGGCCGTGAACCCGAGCAACCCGGACAGGTGCCCGTCGACGAAGATCCAGGTGAGGATGCCGAGGGTGGCACCGAGGCCGAGCAGGTTCATGATCGCGGCCTTGATCGGCAGCACCAGCGACCCGAACGCGAGGAACATGAGGAGCGTGGTGGCGAGCAGGACGTACAGCACGAACCACGGCAGACCGTCGACCAGAGCCTCGACCGAATCGCGCTCCATGGCGGGGTTGCCGCCGACGTACACCTCGGTGTCGGCGGGGATCGGGAACGACTGCAGGTACTCGACGGTGTCGGCGGCGTCGTTCCGGTCGACCACGCCGGTCTGCAACACCACCACGTCGCGGCCCTGCGCGTCCTGCTCGCCCGAACGGGCGAACTGGAACGGACCGGTCAGACCCGGCGCCTCGTTGGCCGCCGAGCGGATCTGCGACAGGGTGCCGCCGTCGGAGCCGATCACCACGAGCTTGACCGGGTCGGTCCGGCTGCCGGGGAAGTTCTCGTCGTACTGCTCCTGCGCGACGCGCGTGGTGTTGTCCGGCGGGAGGTAGGTCTCGTTGATGCCGCCGAACTTCACGCCGGAAAACGGGATGATGAGCGCGACCAGCACCACGACGACGGGGATGGCCACGGCCACGGGGCGCTTCATGGAGAAGTCGGCGATGCGACCGAACAGGCCGTTCTCCACCTGCTCGCGCGAGCGGTGACGCTGCAGCCGCTTGATGCCGAGCATGTCGATGCGGTGGCCGAGCAGCATCAGCACGGCCGGCAGGAGCGTCACCGACAGTGCGGCGGCGAGGATGACGGCGGCGATCGCGCCGTAGGCGACGGACTTGAGGAACGCCTGCGGGAAGATGAGCAGCCCGGACAGGGTCACGCCCACCATGACCGCGGAGAACACCACGGTCCGGCCGGCGGTGGCCACTGCCCGGCGCACCGCCGCGTCCGGTGGGTAGCCCTCGGCCATCTCCTCCCGGAACCGGCTCACCACGAACAGGCCGTAGTCGATCGCCAGGCCCAGGCCGATCAGCGTCACCACGTTCTGGGCGAAGGAGTTCACCGGGGTCACCAGCGACAGCAGGTGCAGCGCCCCGAGCGAACCGAGGATCGTGAGCACGCCCACCGCGACCGGCATGAACGCGGCCACGACACCGCCGAACACCACGATCAGCAGCAGGAACACCAGCGGCAGCGCGATGAGTTCGGCGCGGACCAGGTCGGCGTCCATCCCGTCCTGCAGCGCACCGGCGACCGCCTGCACACCCGCGACATCGGTCTGGATTCCGTCGATGGCGATCTCGTCCTCGATCACCCGGAAGTTCTCGAGGATCTCCTCGTCCTCGCCGGCGATCTGGATGGAGGCCACGACGATGCCCTCGTCCCTGTTGACCAGGGCCGGGGACTGGTTGAACACGAAGCTGGTGACGCCGGTGACCTCGTCGGGATGCTCGGTGCGGATCGACTCGAGCGAGGCGCGGATCGGGTCCTGGAAGGCGGGGTCGTCGACCGAGGTGCCCTCGGGTGCGTGGTACGACACCACGACGTCGCCGAGCGCGTCGCGTCCGTACGCCTCCTGCTCGAGCCGTTCGGCGGTCGCCCACCCGCTGTCGGGGTCCTCGAACCCGCCCTGACCGAACGGGTTGCCGAACGCGGTTCCGGCGAGGCTGATGAACGCCATGACGAGAACCGAGCACACCAGGACCAGCACGCGGCGGTGGGCGACGAACCGCCCGAGTGAGTTGAACACCGGGGAACTCCTAGCGCGAGGTGAGCAGGGCCGTGAGCGGCCGCAGCGGCTGCAGCCAGGCACCCTCGTCGGGCAGGTTCTCGAGGCTGACCCGGGGCAGCGGCTCGCGGAACACACCGGGGATGTCCTCGAGGTCGAGGAACGTGAAGGTGTCGTGCTGGACGGCCCAGGTGGCGTGCTCGCGGAACCCGATCACCGTGACCGGGATGTCGTGGGCGAGGTCCTCCAGCGGTTCGCGGAACGCCTGACCGTCGGCCGACGCCACCACCACGCCCGCGAGGCGGCCGGAGCCGGCCCGCAGGTCGATGTGCTGGAGCATGTCCTCGTCGACGTCGGAGTCGTCGCTGGTCTTGGGCTTGGCGAACACGGCGAAGCCGACGTTGCGCAGCGCCTCGACCCACGGCCGGACGTTGTCCGAGGTGCCCTGGACGATGTTGGTGAAGACCGTCGCCTCGGCCTCGAGGGTGTCCTCGGTCTGCAGGGACAGGTCGGCGGTGTACCCGAGCAGCCAGCGGCCGAGCGCGTCGAAGCGCGGCCGGTAGATCGCGGTGGGGCGGCCGCCCAGGATGGACCCCAGCCCCATGTCGACGTTGGGCGCGTCCCACACCAGGAGCACCACTCCCGGGGCGTCGGGCGTGACCACGTCCGTCGTGTCGTGGTTGCGCATCTCGTCAGGTGGGGTCATCGCGTCCGCCTCGGTCGTCGTCGTTCGGGGGCTGTGGAGAAGGGCGTCAGTTCGTACGACGCCAGAGGAATTCGTTGATCACTCGCTCCTCCTGCAGCCCCTTGCCCTCGAACTTCGTCACGGGTCTGTCAAGACTGAACGGTACGTGCCCGAGGTCGGTCGCGGGGTCCAGCCGTCTCAGCGCGGGCTCGGCGTCGCCGGTCTCGCCGATCCACTCGGCGTAGTCGGCGTGGTCCGTGGCCACGTGCAACACGCCGCCGGGAGCCAGGCGTGAGGCGATGAGCTCGAAGGTGCCGGACTGCAGCAGCCGCCGCTTGTGGTGGCGGGCCTTGGGCCAGGGGTCGGGGAAGAACACGCGGACGCCGGTCAGGCTCGCCGGCGCGATCATGTTGGTGAGCACGTCCACGCCGTCGCCGCGGATCATGCGCACGTTCTCGAGCCCCTCGCGCAGGACCATGCCCAGCAGCTGGGCCAGTCCGGGCTGGTAGACCTCCACGGCGATCACGTCGACGTCCGGCTCGGCGGCGGCCATCGCGGCGGTCGAGGTCCCCGTCCCGGACCCGATCTCCACGATCAACGGTGCGCGGCGCCCGAACATCTGCTCCGGGTCCACGATCTCGTCGGAGACGTTGCGCCCGTAGGTGGGCCAGTGTTCCTCCCAGTTGCGCTGCTGGCCCGGCCGCAGGGTTCCGCGCCGGAACCGGTAGGCCGTCACCCGGGGGAACAGGCGGGCGCTGTCGTCGGGAGCGGCACCGTCGTCCGGAGTGGCACCGTCGTCCGGAGTGGCACCGTCGTCCGGGGTCCCGTCAGCCGCCGGGGCGGGGTTCTCGCTCTGGTTCACCCGGCCATCATCCCGTAATCCGTGGTCGGGTTACGAATCCGACCGACGTCCCCGCCCGTGCCGCGGGGCCGCTCGCCGCGCCGCGCGGGTGACCCTGCCTGGGGGAAGGTCTTGCCGCGGGCAGGTCCCCACGTCACGATTATCGCGTGCCGACCGTGACCCACGACACCGAGCCCCAGGCCCCGGTGCGACCCGAGAGCCCGGATCCCGCCGCGCGCGTCCGACGCCTGCTCTCCTCCGCCCGGGAACGCTCCGGACGGTCGGTCGACCCCGCCGTCGGCCCTGTCGTGTACGACCCTGGTGCGTACGGCCCGGTGGAGGAGGCCCTCGCGCGTTTCGACGCGCCCGTCGACATCCGGATCCGCGGCGGCCTGGGGTCGGGGCGCCGCAC
>NZ_JAALDT010000400.1:0-9071 GCF_014144995.1 Dietzia sp. DQ11-71
TCACGCCGCGCTCGTGGCGGCCTGCGGCAAGGCGCTCGGCCCCCGTCCCGCCGCGGTGCAGGCGCCGACTGTGAACGCCTCTCGGCGGCACGGTCCGCCGGACGTCGTGGTGGACCTCCGGGCGGCGGACTCCGGGACCACGCACGAGGTCACTCTCGTCGTCCCCGGTGGCGGTCGTTCACTGGCGGTGACCGCGGAGGTCCTGGCAGCCCACAGGCTGGAGATCGTGGACGCGGAGATCGACCTGCGTCCTCCGGGCGGGATGCGCGCTCGGATGACGGTCTCCACCCGCTTCGGAGACCCGGTGGACGGACGCGTACTCCGGCAGGATCTGCGCCGCTCGATCGACTCCGGGCTCCCCGCGCCGCTGCGCGCCGCGCTGTCCCGGGGGGCGGCGCTGCCGATCGGGCCCCCGCAGGCCAGATCCTCCGTCCTGATCTCCCACCGGACCGACGCCGACGGTGTGCTGATGGAGGTGCGGTCGGAGGACCGGCCCGGCCTGTTCGCCAGGGTGGTTGCCGCGATCATCGAGGCCGGCGCCCGGATCGACTGGGTGGTGGTGCGCACCAGGGGAGCGGCGGTGGAGGACGTGTTCGCCCTCTCCGGCCCCGGAGCGGTGCTGAGTACGGCCGGTCAGGTGGAGGCGCTACTGCCACGACGTGATCCCACGACGCCCGCCGTGGCGCATGCCGATACCCTGTGATCAGTCGTCGCCGACGACGCCGGGAACCGTGCGCGCTCCCGGGCCGCGAACCAGGGAGCTGTTGCCGTGTTCGAATCCTTGTCCGACCGCCTCACAGGTGCGCTCAAGGACCTGCGCGGAAAGGGTCGGCTCAGCGACGCCGACATCGACGCGACGGCCCGCGAGATCCGTCTGGCGCTGCTCGAGGCCGACGTCGCCCTGCCGGTGGTGCGCGAGTTCATCTCCCGGGTCAAGGAGCGTGCCAAGGGCGCCGAGGTCTCCGAGGCGCTCAACCCCGCCCAGCAGGTCGTCAAGATCGTCGACGCCGAACTCACCGCCATACTCGGCGGCGAGGAGCGGCGGATCGAGTTCGCCAAACAGCCCCCGACGGTCATCATGCTGGCGGGCCTGCAGGGCGCGGGTAAGACCACCCTGGCGGGCAAATTGGCGCACTGGCTCAAGGCGCAGGGGCACACACCGCTCCTGGTGGCCTGCGACCTGCAGCGACCCGGAGCAGTCGACCAGCTGCAGATCGTCGGTGAGCGTGCCGGCGTGCCCACCTTCGCCCCGCACCCCGGGACCTCCGTCGGGGGCGACGGTGAGGTGATCGGCGTCCAGGAGCCGGTCTCCGTGGCGCAGCGCGGACTGGCTCACGCCCGCGCCAAGATGCACGACGTCGTGATCGTCGACACCGCCGGTCGACTCGGCATCGACGAGGAGATGATGGCCCAGGCCCGGGGGATCCGGGATGCCGTCCAGCCCCACGAGACCTTCTTCGTCCTGGACGCGATGATCGGTCAGGACGCGGTGGTCACGGCCGAGGCCTTCCGTGAGGGCGTCGGCTTCACCGGTGTCGTGCTCACCAAGCTCGATGGTGACGCCCGCGGTGGCGCCGCGCTGAGCGTCCGCGAGCTCACCGGGACGCCGATCATGTTCGCGTCCGACGGCGAGAAGCTCGAGGACTTCGACGTCTTCCACCCCGACCGCATGGCCAGCCGCATCCTCGGGATGGGCGACGTGCTCTCGCTCATCGAGCAGGCGGAGACGGTCTTCGACGCGCAGGAAGCGGAGAAGACCGCCGCGAAGATCGGCTCCGGCGAGCTCACGCTCGAGGACTTCCTCGACCAGATGTTGATGATCCGCAAGATGGGGCCCATCGGGAACCTGCTCGGCATGCTGCCCGGCGGCAAGGAGATGAAGGCCGCCGTCGGCGACATCGACGAGAAGTACCTGGACCGCATCCAGGCGATCATCCGCGGCATGACCCCCGAGGAGCGCGCGGACCCGAAGATCATCAACGGCTCGCGCCGCCAGCGCATCGCGAACGGTTCGGGGGTCACGGTCACCGACGTCAACCAGTTGGTCGACCGGTTCTTCGAGGCCCGCAAGATGATGAGCCGCATGGCGGGCCAGATGGGGATGCCCGGGGCGGGACGCAAGAACCAGCGCAAGGGCAAGAAGGGCAAGGGCAAGGGGAAGGGCCGCGGTCCCACCCCGCCCAAGCAGCGGGGGATGATGCCCGGGGGGATGCCGGGGATGCCGCCCGGGATGCCCGGTATGCCGCCCGGCGGGATGCCCGACCTGTCCCAGTTGCCGCCCGGACTCGACCAGCTCCCGCCGGGGCTGGAGGGGATCGACCTCAACGACCTGAAGTTCCCCAAGCGCTGACCGGTCCGCCCGACGCGTCGATTGGTGCCCACCGTCCCGGCCTGTCTAGACTGGCCCGCTGGACGCCGTCACCGGTGGACCCTCGTGGGTCCGTGCCGAACGGCGGTCACCCGGAAGGCGAAACCGGGCCCCGCCAGCAGGGCGGGCGCCGCTGAATCGCCACGTGACCCGCAACAGAAAGCGAGACGCCTCATGGCCGTCAAGATCAAGCTCACCCGCCTCGGCAAGATCCGTAACCCGCAGTACCGGGTCGTCGTCGCCGACGCCCGCACCCGCCGCGACGGGCGCGCCATCGAGACCATCGGTCTCTACCGCCCCAAGGAGGAGCCGAGCTTCATCCAGATCGACTCCGAGCGCGCGCAGTACTGGCTCGGTGTCGGCGCCCTGCCCACCGAGGCCGTCGAGCAGCTGCTCAAGATCACCGGCGACTGGCAGAAGTTCAAGGGGATCGAGGGCGCCGAGGGCACCCTGAAGACCGCCGAGCCCAAGCCCTCGAAGCTGGACCTGTTCAACAAGGCCCTCGAGGACGCCCAGGGCGAGCCGTCCGCTGAGGCCATCACCGCCAAGCGCAAGGCCGAGAAGGCGAAGAAGGACGAGGCCAAGAAGGCCGAGCAGGAGGCCGCGAAGGCCGCCGAGTCCGGCGAGGGCGAGGCCGCGTCGGCTGACGCCGAGACCGCCGAGGCCTGAGACAGATGAATGACATGGTCGTCGACGCCGTCGACCACCTCGTCCGCGGAATCGTGTCGGACCCCGACGCGGTGTCCGTCCGGTCGAGTGGTGGTCGGCGCGGCACCGTGATCCGTGTGGCCGTCGCGCCCGAGGATCTCGGCCGTGTCATCGGTCGGGGTGGCCGTACCGCCTCCGCGATCCGGACCATCGTCTCCGCCGTCGGCGGGGACGGTGTCCGGGTCGACGTGGTCGACACCGACCGCTGACCCCGCCCGTACACGTCGGCAATCGGAGGACCTGGACCATCATGGAGCTCGTCGTGGGACGCGTCGTCAAATCGCACGGCGTCCGCGGCGAACTGGTGGTGGAGGTTCGCACCGATTCACCCGAGGAGCGATTCGCCGTCGGGACCCGACTCGTCGGGCGGGTCGGTCGGGGTGATCGGGCCACCGACCGCGACGTCACCATCGAAGCCGCCCGGCAGCATTCCGGGCGGCTTCTGGTGCGTCTGGAAGGCGTCGGCGATCGGGACACCGCGGACGCACTCCGCGGCATGCTGCTGCTCGTCGACTCGGATGCGCTGGAGGATCCGGAGGACCCGGACGAATACCACGACCATCAACTGGTGGGACTGCGGGTGCTCGACACCTCGGGTGCCACCCTCGGCGAGGTGACCGAGATCGTGCACACCGCGGCCGGCGAACTCCTGGCCATCCGGCTGGCCGACGGAGGAGACGCCTTGGTCCCGTTCGTCTCCGAGATGGTCCCCGAGGTGGACCTCGTCGCGCGGACGTGCGTCATCGACCCGCCGGAGGGGCTGCTCGATCTGGGGACGTCGTGACCGCTCTCCCCGACGGTGGGGACGGTCCGCTCATGCACCTCGACGTCATCACGGTCTTCCCCGAGTACCTCGCCCCGCTGCAGTTGGCGTTGATCGGTCGGGCCGCCGACCGGGGCATAGTCGACGTCGCCGTTCACGACCTCCGGGGCTGGACCCACGACGTCCACAAGTCGGTCGACGACACCCCGTTCGGCGGTGGGCCGGGCATGGTCATGCGCCCGACGGTGTGGGGCGAAGCGCTGGACGACCTCGTGCCGCCGCAGGGGACGGCGATGAGCGAGCAGGGGGACGGTCAGACCCGCCCACTCCTGATAGTCCCGACGCCCGCCGGACGACCGTTCTCCCAGGCTGACGCGCACCGCTACGCCCGTCGACGCCACCTGCTGTTCGCGTGTGGTCGCTACGAGGGCATAGACCAGCGCGTCGTCGACGAGGCGTCCACGCGGATGGACGTCGAGGAGGTCAGCATCGGCGACTACGTCCTCATCGGGGGCGAGGTGGCGGTGCTCGTCATCGCGGAGGCCGTCATCCGCCTCCTACCCGGGGTGCTGGGGAACCGGCGCAGCCATGAGGAGGACTCCTTCTCCGACGGCCTGCTCGAGGGCCCCAGTTTCACCCGGCCCGAGGTGTGGCGCGACCGGCCGGTGCCCGAAGTCCTCAAGAGTGGCGATCACGCCAGGATCGCGCGGTGGCGCCGCGACGAGTCGCTGAGACGCACAGCCGAGCGGAGGCCCGACCTCCTCGGGTCGGCCGAGCTGGACAAGGCCGACCTGGCGACGCTCTCGGACTTCGGTTGGGTTCCTCCGGCCGGGTGATTTGGGTCCGCCGAGTAGCGGATGGCACACTAGCGAGGTTGACCTTCCGGGCACCACGTGTGTCCGCTGACGGTCGCGCTGATCCGGGGCACGAACCGGTCGTCCCGCCGCGGGCGGGCGCCAGGGTCCTCTGTCCTCATTCCTGACATGCAAGGAACACAATGAACACTCTCGACTTCATCGACAACAAGTCGCTCCGCGACGACATCCCGGACTTCCGCCCCGGCGACACGCTCGACGTGCACGTCAAGGTCATCGAGGGCTCGAAGGAGCGCGTCCAGGTCTTCAAGGGCGTCGTGATCCGTCGCCAGGGCGGTGGCGTCCGCGAGACCTTCACCGTCCGCAAGGTCTCGTTCGGCGTCGGCGTCGAGCGCACTTTCCCCGTGCACTCGCCCACGATCGACCGCATCGACGTCCTGGTCCGCGGCGACGTGCGTCGCGCGAAGCTGTACTACCTGCGTGCACTCCGTGGCAAGGCCGCGAAGATCAAGGAGAAGCGCTGACCGTGTAGAGCCGGTCGGACTCGGCCGCCGTCGGCGGTGCGGGATCGACTACGCTCATCCGGGTGAGCAGCACCGATACGCCTGGACATGACGCCGCCGAGCCGGGGTCCCGTAACGACGGGGCCCCGGCTCGCCGCGTCGAGAAGAAGGGCCAGCCCTGGTACATCGAGATCCCGCTGCTGGTGGTGATCGCACTCGTCCTGGTGTTCGTCTTCCAGACCTTCGTCGGACGCGTCTACCAGATCCCGTCGGAGTCCATGGAACCCACGCTGCACGGCTGCGCGGGCTGCACGGGTGACCGCATCTTCGTCGACAAGATCACCTACCGGTTCGGCGACCCCGAGCCCGGGGACGTGGTGGTCTTCGAGGGTCCCGACTCGTGGAACGAGGGGTACCAGTCCATCCGGTCGGACAACGAGGTCATCAGGACCCTGCAGAACATCGGCGGTGTGATCGGCATCGTCCCACCCGACCAGAACGACATGGTCAAGCGCGTCGTCGCGGTGGGGGGCCAGACAGTCGGCGGCTGCTCCCCGGATGGCGCACTGCTCGTCGACGGCCAGCCGCTGGACGAGCCGTACCTCAACGAGACCCCGTCGCCGGCGGGGAACCCGCTCAACTGTGCCTTCGGTCCGGTCACGGTCCCCGAGGGCAACTACTGGGTGATGGGGGACAACCGCGGCAACTCCGCGGACTCCCGCTTCCACATGGGTGACGAGTTCCAGGGAACCGTGCCCGAGGAGAACATCATCGGCAAGGTCCGGGCGATCATCCTCCCGTTCAGCCGGATCGGGACGGTCCCCTCCCCGGACATCAACGCGGGGTGAGCCGGGCACGACCGCAGCGGCCCCGGGATGTCGTCCTTCCCGGCCGGGTCCGGGTTACCCGTCGCGACGGCCGGCTGGCGTTGGAGGCAGCCCTCGCCCGTCGAGGTCTCGGCCCGGTCGCCGGTGTCGACGAGGCCGGACGCGGTTCCTGTGCGGGCCCACTGGTGGTGGCGGCCTGCGTGTTGGGGGACCGGCTCCACCCCGACCTGGCAGACCTGGATGACTCGAAGAAGCTCACGGCCGCCACCCGTGAGCGACTGCACGACGTCATCCTGCGCAGGGCGTCGGCGGTGAGTGTGGTGGTGATCGAGCCGGACCGGATCGACATGCGCGGGATCCACCGGTGCAACCTGGAGGGGATGCGCCGGGCGGTCGCCGCCCTCGACCCGGCACCCGGTTTCGTGCTGACCGACGGCTTCGCGGTCGACGGGCTCGGATGTCAGTCCACGTCCGTGATCGGGGGGGATGCAGTGGTCGCATCCATCGCCGCCGCGAGTGTCCTCGCGAAGGTCACGCGGGATCGGATTATGGTGGACCTCGACTCGCGGTACCCGGGGTACGGTTTCGCCGCCCACAAGGGGTACAGCACCGTGAGTCACGCCAGGGCGATCGAGCAGCTCGGTCCCAGCGGCATCCATCGGATGTCGTACGCCAACGTCCGTCGCGCCGCGCAGGCGCATTCGAGGAGCAGCACGAGATGAGCGCCGAGGATCTGGAGAACTACGAGACCGAGATGGAGCTCTCGCTCTACCGCGAGTACCGCGACATCGTCGGCCAGTTCACCTACGTCGTCGAGACGGAGCGGCGCTTCTACCTCGCCAACGCCGTCGAGCTGATCCCCCGGTCGGCGGACGGCGAGGTCTACTTCGACGTGAGGATGTCCGACGCGTGGGTATGGGACATGTACCGACCTGCACGTTTCGTCAAGTACGTTCGGGTGCTGACCTTCAAGGACGTCAACATCGAGGAACTCGACAAGCCTGAACTGCGGCTCCCGGAGTAGCACCCGGCCCCCGTTCTCCACAGCCCGCGCCGCTTCCACAGGGCGCCCCCGGCCCGATCCGCGACCAGCGGGCCGGGCCGTTTCCGTCCGGCAGGGTGAGCCCCGGCGGGCCCGGACGGACCGGGCGGCCGGGAGGGCTGGCGATGACGGGGGACGAGGCGGTGGGCGGCGAGGCGGCCGGGGACGGTGTGGATCCACGCCGACGGACGGGGCGACTCGGTGAGGAACACGCGGCGGGACTGATGCAGGCCCGGGGCGGGGTGGTCATCAGCCGGAACTGGCGGTGCCGGGCCGGCGAGCTCGACCTGGTGGTGTTGGATGCCGCGGGGCGGCTGCGATTCGTCGAGGTCCGGGCGCGCACGGGGACGGGCTTCGGCACTCCCGCCGAGTCGGTGACCCCGGACAAGCAGCGGCGTCTGCGGCGGTTGGCCGCCCACTGGCTCTCGGAGAACCCGGGCCGGTGGCGCCAGGTCTGCTTCGACGTGGTGGGCGTGGACCTGGCGGACCCGACTCGGCCCCGTCTCGAGCTGTTCGAGGACGTGCTGTAGCCGTGGCGCTCGGTCGGACGTGGGCTGTCACACTGCAGGGAGTCGGTGGACAGCTGGTGGAGGTCGAGGCCGACGTGGGCCGCGGGTTGCCCGGGGTCAGCATCGTGGGGTTGCCGGACTCGGCGGTGTTGCAGGCGCGGGAGCGGATGCGGGCGGCCGTGATCAACAGTGGTCTGACCTGGCCGTCGGGCAAGGTCGTGCTGTCCCTGTCCCCGGCGGCGTTGCCGAAGCGGGGCTCGGGGTTCGACCTGTCGCTCGCGGTGGGCACGTTGACCGCGTCAGGGGAGCTGCCCGGGGCGGGCTTCGACGGCACCCTGCTGGTGGGTGAGCTGGCGTTGGACGGTCGGGTCCGGTCGGTGCGCGGGGTGCTGCCCGCCGTGCTCGCGGCGCGGGACGCCGGACTGTCCCGGGCGATCGTCCCCGCCGCGAACCTCGCGGAGGCCCGGCTGGTCAGCGGTATCGACACCGCGGGGGTCGACTCACTCGCGATGCTCGCGTCATGGTGCCGGGGCCGGGGAGCCCTGGTCACGGACGCCCCGGAGGTCCGCGCTGTGGGCGCGCGGTCCCACACCGACCTGGCGGAGGTGCACGGTCAGGACGACTGTCGGCGGGCTGTCGAGGTGGCTGCCGCCGGGGGGCACGCCGTGCTCCTGCGCGGGGCTCCGGGGACCGGCAAGACCATGCTGGCCCGGCGACTACCGGGGTTGTTGCCTGATCTGGGGGAGCGGGACGCCCTCGAGGCAACGGCCATCCACTCGGTGATGGGACGGCTCGCGGCGCGGGATCCGCTGCTACGCCGCCCGCCGTTCGTGGCTCCCCACCACTCGGCGTCGGTGGCCGCCCTCGTCGGCGGCGGCAACAACGTCGCACGCCCGGGGGCGGTGACGCTGGCGCATCGCGGGGTGCTGTTCCTCGATGAGTGCGCCGAGTTCCCCGGCCGGGTCCTGGACAGCCTCCGCACTCCGCTCGAGGACGGCGAGGTACGGATCGCCAGGCGCGACGGCATCTCCGTCTTCCCGGCCCGATTCCAGCTGGTGCTGGCGGCGAACGACTGCCCGTGTGGCAGTGCACGGCCCGATGCCTGTACATGCACCCCCGATGCCCGGCGGCGCTACGGACGGTCGCTGACCGGGCCCTTGCGCGACCGGATCGACATCGCCGCACGGACGCTGCCGCTCGGGTCCGGGCTGTTCGCTGTGGACGAAGGTGAGGACACCGCCGCGGTACGGACGAGGGTGTCGACGGCGAGGGCGGCCGCCGCCGAGAGGTGGGCGGGGTGCCCGGAGGCCGCCGGTGCGCGGGCGAACGCCGAGGTCCCCGGCCGCGTCCTGCGATCCGTATGGGGGCTCGATCGTCGGGCGCTGCACCCCCTGGACCGGGCACTGGCACACGGGGTGTTGTCACCCCGCGGGGTCGACCGGTGCCTGCGCCTCGCGTGGACGGTCGCCGACCTGGACGGGGCCACCGTGCCGGGGGAGCCGCACGTGGCGGAGGCGCTCGTGCTGAGAGGGGAGG
>NZ_JAALDT010000401.1:0-12811 GCF_014144995.1 Dietzia sp. DQ11-71
GCCGGCGGACGCCGAGCCGCGAACGGGACCGGCCCGTCCCGGCCTCTGCCCGCTCCGGCCGGGTCGGCACCACCGCGCATCCGGAGGCCCACCGCCTCACCACGCGCACGGACCTGTCCGACACCCTGCTGGGCCCGCGGAACTACACCCCGCGGCGGATCGGACTCCTCGCCGTCGTCGCCATCATCCTGCTCGTCACCGTGTCGTTCCCGCTGCGCAATCACTACCAGTTCCTGCGCGACGAGAAGACCGTGGCGCAGGAGCGGGCTGCGCTCGAGGCGACGATCGCCGAGCTCGAGGCCGAGGAGCAGATGCTCTCGGACCCGGCGTACATCGAGCAGCAGGCCCGCATCCGCTTTGGCGCCGTGAAGCCGGGGGAGACCCCGTACCGCGTGTCCATGGTCGACCCGATCGAGCAGGCCGTGGCCGAGCAGAAGGCGGCCGAGCTGGCGGCGCAGCCGTGGCAGACGCGGGTGTGGAACTCCATCGCAGAGCCCGCCGACCCGATCATGCCGGAGGACTCGGCGGTGCTCGAGGGCACGTCCATCCCCGGCGGCCCCGGCACCCCGCCGGTGCCGGTCGTGCCCGGCGTGCCCGGCGCCGACGACCCCGCCGCCCCCATCCCGGGCGGCGTCCAAGATCAATCACAGGAGGACCCCCCAGCGTGAGCGCCGAGCAAAGCGTGACCAGCGAAGACCTCGACGCGATCCAGGCCCAGCTGGGTCGGCCGCCGCGGGGCGTGCTGGAGGTGTCCTACCGCAGCCCCGACGGCCAGCCCGGGGTGGTCAAGACCGCCCCGCGGTTGGAGGACGGCACCCCGTTCCCCACGCTGTACTACCTCACCGATCCGCGGCTCACCGCCGAGGCGAGTCGGCAGGAGTCCGCGGGGATCATGAGGGGGATGACGACGAGGTTGGCCCAGGAGCCCGAACTGGCCGCCAACTACGTGCAGGCGCACGAGCGGTTCCTCGCCAAGCGCAACGAGATCGAGGACCTGGGCACGGACTTCAGCGGTGGCGGGATGCCCGAGCGCGTGAAGTGCCTGCACGTGCTCATGGCGTACGCGCTCGCGGAGGGGCCGGGCGTGGTCTGGCTGGGCGACGAGTCCGTGGCGCTGGCCTGCGAGGCCGGGCTGCGCGGCACGGCGCTGCCGGAGGACTGGCCGACCCCCGAGGAGCTGGGTGTGCCCGACTACCTCGCGATGGACGAGCAGTGACCGCGCCCGGCGTCGCTGATCCAGTTCGTGTCGGCGCGGTCGACTGCGGCACCAACTCCATCCGCTTGCTGGTCGCCGAGGGCATCCCCGGCGAGGCCGGGCTGGTGGACGTCACACGGGAGATGCGGATCATCCGACTCGGCGAGGGCGTCGACGCGACCGGGCGGCTCTCTGATGGCGCTCTCTCTAGGTGCCGCACCGCGCTGACCGACTACGCGGCCACGATGGCTGAGCTGGGTGTGCAGTCGGTGCGGATGGTCGCCACTTCCGCCACCCGCGATGCCCGCAACAAGGACGAGTTCTTTGGCATGACCGCCGAGGTGCTCGGCCAGCACTTCCCGGGCGCGCAGGCGGAGGTGATCTCCGGGCAGACCGAGGCCGAGCTGACCTTCGCTGGCGGCGTGTCGGACCTGCGGCCTGAGGACGGGCCGTTCGTGGTGACCGACCTCGGCGGCGGGTCCACGGAGATCGTGGTCGGCGAGCTCGTCCGCGGCGAGGCGCAGTTACTCGGGGCCCGCAGCCTCGACGTGGGCTGCGTGCGGCTCACCGAGCGGGTGCTCCATTTGGACCCGCCCACGGCCGCCGAGATTGCCGAGGCGCGGGCCGTGATCGCCGATGCGCTGGCAGAGGCCGGCGACGTGCCGGTGGGCCGCGCTGCCCGCTGGGTGGGCGTGGCCGGCACCTTCACGACGCTCTCGGCGTTGGCGCAGGGGCTGGGGGAGTACGACCCCGAGCGGATCCACGGCAGCGTCATCTCGCTGGAGCGGATGCGCGAGGTGTGCGACCGCCTGGTGGCCTCCACGGAGTCCGAGCGCCGCAGCTTGGGGCCCATGCACCCGGGCCGCGCGGACGTGATCGGCGGGGGCGCGATCGTGGTGCAGGCGCTGTGTGATGTGATGGCAGAGCGCGCGGGGTTGTCCGAACTCACGGTGAGTGAGAAGGACATCTTGGACGGCATCGCGATGTCGGGGTTGACCCGGTTGGCCGGCTAGTCCGGCCCCTGGCGCCCTCCGCGCCACCCGGCCCCGCCCCGGCGGGCCGGCAAGCCCCCATAGCCCAATTGGCAGAGGCAGACGGCTTAAAACCGTTTCAGTGTCGGTTCGAGTCCGACTGGGGGCACGCTTTGAGCGATAAGCCATTCACTCGTCCGCGTTCCCGGCCGAAACTATCAGCGACTTCCTTCGTGGACGTCCTCGGATCGCTCCTCACCTAGGGCACCACAGGTATGGATCTTGTTCGGTGACACTCCGGCTTAACTCTAGGCTGAATCGGCGGACACTCAAGTTCTGGAGCTATTAATATCCCGGGATCCGATCACGGCAGCTAGCTGGCATCGTGCGTACGATCAGCAAAAGACTTGTGCCTTACACCAATATCCGCCTTAGGCTTGTTAGCGTCTCTCTAGCGGAAGATATTGACTCCACGAGGATATCGTCGGACGGCAATTGGATCTGTAGACTCTCGATTGTTCCCATCGTTAAAGTTGCAGAACCAGTCTTGTTCGATGCTAGCGCTTTCAGGCGAGCCTCCGCTTGCTGGGCCACTAAGTGAAGATTGATGCCTTCGCGCTTCGGTTTGAGAACGGCAGCGTGGTGATTTGCGGCGAATTTTCCGTCTTCAACCACTTGCATGGCCCCAGAAGAACCATCTACTGAAAGAACAATTGCAGGACCGTTAAAGACGGTTACCGGCTTTCCTTTAGACGTAGTTGCGTCTTCGTTAATTGTCTGTGACGGCTTAGAGACGCCGCCACCGTAAACCGGAATACCATCAGGGTCGTAGCCTTCATATATCGCGGCTTCAGTCAAATTAGTGTTCCCCTTTTTGATAGTGAATAGGTTCTGCAGCTCGTACGAATCCGACTCGGCATCTGAAAGAAAAACTGGGACTGAGAGAAGGTCGCCAAGCTCGTTTAGTACTGGTACATCATCGGCGCGCGACTCAACTTTGCCTTGGGCCCGATAAACCAGACGTGTTGCTCGGCTCACAAACTCTTGCGCTGATACGCCCGCTGCCCGCGGGGTAAGGTAACTGTCGGGTAGAAGCTCGATGCCCGAACCTCTATCGGCGCCCCAGCGAAGCATATTGTCTCGAAGCTCCTGGAAGGAGAATCGACCATAGTGTTCTGGATCACCATTTTCGTGGATCAGTGCATCTACGATTCGACTTGGACGGAGTGAGCCGTCCGAGTCAAGCCACGGCGAAAGGTCGTCGTGACACCAGGAACCGTCGGATGCCTTCCGCTTTGTGGGAAACCGCTTGTCGCTGTTCGCGAACCCATCGTTCTTCACCACGAAAAGGGAAACTCGCTCATGTTGAACTGCTCTAACTAGATCCGGCCAAGTTGTCGCCTCGAGCGGCTTCGGCCTCTTGCGGAAGATAACAATTCCGGTGCGCTGAGTTGTGTACGGAGCAAAGGCGTGCTTAGGCAGTGATATTACATCCGTCACCTGAGCTCGTTTTAGTAGGTCAAACCGAGCTGAGCTAGATCTCGGATTTTCTAAAGTTCCGGTGGGGAGGACGATTAAGCCCCAGCCGCTGGAGGGCTTGAGTAAATCGATCATTCGCATGAGGAATGTTTCGTGCAGGAGGTGATGCTGCGCAGACGACCCATACGGGGGATTTGTCAGGATGAAGTCGAACTTTCGTCTACCGGGACCGCGTCGAAGAGTGGGGTCAAGGGTGTCAACACCGCCCTCGATCGCGGAGAACCCATCGCCAGCGAAGTACATATTTACGCGTGCCCTGGAGGCATTAGAAGAGCTTAGGTCGTACCCGTAAAATGACTCTTCGGCGAAGGCGCCTGCCTCCTCATCGCTGAGACTAAATGCCCTACGTATGAATCGTAGAGTTTCAGTCAAGAAGCCGCCCGTGCCGCATGCGATATCGGCAATCGACTTACCTTCGATTCCGCTGTCGAACGTGTCCACTCCAGCGCGCTTCATTACGAGGGGTACTACTCCCCCGATAATATGCCGGCCGGTGAAGTATTCGCCAAACGCCTTCTTAACCGCATCATCTCCAATTGCTTGGTAGACTTCGCCAAATATGTCTATATCTGCGCCATGAAGCAGCGGTAACGAATCGAGGAGTTCGAACATGCGCCTGAAGTGATTCTTCCCCGTGGGTATAGTTTTGAGTACCGATTCGAAGTCAAACGCAATTTCGGCTTCATTTTCGTCATGCTCACGGAACTTGAAGATGCTTCCGTAGCTTTCACGTAGGATTTGGTTTGACATACAGCGACGGACCAACTGTGCAAATCTCTCAGAGACCTGCTGGTCGATATCGGGGGCGTCGGGGACCAACGAGGGCTGTTCTGACCAAGTGCCCCATTCTTCTCTTTCGACGACCAGTCGCAGGGTCAATAGGGCCACGGTAAAGTCAATTGGTCTGCGTCCACTCTTTAGGGCTGGGATCCCGCGATACAGTCCTTTGAATTGTTCGAAAACGAGCCGGAGCCCTGCTGGCTCCAGCATCTCGGGAGGTTCGACGATGTTGCCATCCGACCTCACGCCTCGTTTAAGGGAATCTGCATCTATAAACCGGTCAACAACCGGAATTCCCCGGTCTTTCAGGGTGATCCATCTGTTATCGGCAGTTAGGTACGCGGCCTTGAGGCTTGTTCCGTCGTAGCCAACGGCCACCCGGGGCAGGTTTGGTTTACCGCGAAGCAGCTTGTGCGCACCTTCGACGTATCCCTTGGCCTCGGAAAGTGCACGATCAACGCCGGCAGCGGTGCCTTTGTTCTCCCACACGATCGTGGGATAGCGATTGAGGCTTGTCGAGATGAGGAAGTCTGGCTCGCCACTTCCCTTTCCATCTATATTTTTCGAAGGCCAAGCCATGTCGAGTTCTGGGAACCCTGACTTTCGCACCTTGGTAAGGTAGCCGAGACTGTCGAGGTATTCACGGATGCCGGACATCTCGACTTCAGCTTCTCTGAGATTCTCGTGGGTTTGAGGAAATTGTGCGTTACTCACGAATCCACCTTTCGCGACTATTCCGGTTGATTTGCGCGGCGCGCTGAAATTCTAGACATCTCCGCTTGGAGGTGGCTCTAGTCTTGATCCTACTTGGGCATTGTATTCGACAGCGATGAGGCCTATCCGTGGTAGAGCGCGACCGGAGTGAACATATTGGAGAAGGCGATGGCGAGGCCTTCGGAGGAGCCCCTGACCAGAAAAATCGTCAGGATCATGGCTGCGGGTGCCGACCCCGCAGATCCCCGTGAATCACCGGGGTTAGCCGGGGCATAGACTCCTCGACCCGCTACGCGCTGGAGCTGTTCGCCCAACTCGGCATTCAGCTGCTGCTCGTCACTCCGCTACAGAAGGTGCAGGTGATCGCGCCCTACGTGCGGTCAATCGGATACGTGGACTACGTGTAGGGCGAATATTCACGTCTAGTCGTGATGGGCACCGAGGAATACCACGAGCTGCGCCACGGTCGGTGATGGTCGCGAAGGGGCGGTTGTAGCGCTTCGCCGGTTGTGGACAACGCCGCGGCCATCAGTAGCGCCGTGTCGATCCCGGTGATCGCCGCGGGACGCATTTTGGCTAGGGCAACGGTCTATCTGCGATAGGCGTTGTTGCCTGATCAGCTCGCCCCCACTATCGCCCCGCCGCGCCCTCCTCACCCCCCACTCCTAGACTGTCCCCTCGGCGCACGACCCGCCGCGACCGACCGTCACCCACCCCGAGGAGCCCCACGTGGAGTACGCGCAGATCGAGGCGCTGCGCGAGCGGCACCCCGCCTGGCGGATGCTGCGCGCCACGCACGCGCCGCTGCTGCTCACGGTGCTGGGCCGGTTCTTCGTGGAGGAGGGCCGCGGCGCCAGCTCCGAGGGCGAGCTAGTGGCGGCGCTGGACGATCAGCTCTACGCCATCAACGCCCAGGATCCGGAGAACCCGCGGTTCCTGCGCACGGCCGCCGAGTACCTGGCGGACTGGGCCGGCCCGGAGGCGGGCTTCCTGCGCCGCTTCTACCCCCTGGGAGCCGACGAGATCCACTACGACGCCACCCCGGCCCTGGAGAAGGCCTACGCCTGGGTCCAGGGCCTGTCCGAGACCTCGTTCGTCGGCACCGAGTCGCGCCTGCAGACCGCGGTGGACCTGCTGCGCCAGATCGCCCAGGGCACCGAGTCCGACCCCGCCAAGCGACTGGACCAACTCGAGCGCCGCAAGCAGGACATCGAGCGGGAGATCGACCAGCTCCGCCAGGACCCGGACTCCGGTCTGCTGGACCGCACCGCGGTCCGCGAGCGCTACCAGCAGTTCGCCACCACCGCCCGCGAGCTGCTGGCCGACTTCCGCCAGGTGGAGGAGAACTTCCGCGCCCTGGACCGCTCGGCGCGCGAGCGCATCGCCACCTGGCAGGGCAGCAAGGGTGAGCTGCTGGCCGAGCTGGTCCACGGCCGCAGCATGATCGACTCCTCCGACCAGGGCCGCAGCTTCCAGGCGTTCTACGACCTGCTGCTGTCCACCTCGGGCCAGGAGGAGCTGTCCATGCTGCTCGAGCGCCTCACCGGCATCGACGAGCTCGGCGCGGACCGGCGCCTGCGCACGGTGCACCACGGCTGGGCGGAGGCCGCGGAGCGCACGCAGCAGACGGTCCGCAACATCTCCGAGCAGCTGCGCCGCTTCACTGACGACCAGGTGTGGCTGGAGAACCGCCGGGTATTGGACCTGGTGCGCCAGATCGAGACCTCCGCGCTGCAAGTCCGCGAGGGCGAGCTGCCGGACCTTGGGCTGGAGCTGGAGGAGACTGCCGTCGACGTCGCCCTGCCCACGGACCGTCCGCTGTTCACCGCCCGGCCCGCCGCGGAGGTCAACAGTCTGCTCGATCCTGTGGACACCGAGGAGGTCGACACCTCGGTGCTGACCGACCAGGTCGTCGTCGACCCCACCCGCCTGGCCTCCCGCATCCGGGCGCTGATCCCGGTCCGCGGCACCGCCCGCCTGGAGGACATCGTCACCATGTACCCCCTACAACACGGGGCTGCCGAGATCGTCGGCTACCTGGCGCTCAAGGACGACGACCTCGAGGTGACCACCAACGAGCACGAGGAGACCGAGCTACTGGTCTAGGAAATCGGGCGAACCAGCTTGTCCCGCACCGCCTTGGTCAATCGCACGTACTCACCGGTCTCGGGATCGTGGATCCAGGTACGAGGGCCTGCCTTCGGCAGCCCCCGGGCGGCGAGCGTCCTGGGGTCCGGCCGGTACCAGTTGGTCACCCGGATGTCTTTGACGACGTGGACGAGGTCCGGTTGTCCGGCGGACGGGACCGAGGCCAGCGCGCCACCGATGTCGGCCGCGGTAATGGGATCTGAACCCCGTAGGTTCACCGCGGCGACGGCTACCGGGCCCATAGCGCCATCCACCTCGTACAGAACGGCTAGGTCTACCTCGGGCAGATCCCCGAGTGCGTCAGCGACCTGGATCGGGTAAACGGGACCATGCTCGGTGTGGACGACCGAGCTCGCTGAGCCGAGCAGCCAGAAGTCCCCGTCCCTGTCACGCTCGAAGATGTCATTGGTCGACACCCACGTGTCGCCGGGGCGGAACACCCCACGGAGTTGGCGCACGGAAGCGTCCAATCCGAGCCTGGGCCGGGCGAGAAGTACGCCGGGTGCGTCGACCTCACTGGGTATGGCGAAGCCATCGGGGCCGGCGAGGATCGCGCCGGTGTCGGGATCGACCTCGACGAGACGCACGTCGGCGGTGCCGGGCAGTGGACGTCCGCGCGCGCCCGGCTTGGAGGTGGTGAGGTTGGCCAGGACCACATCGGACTCGGTACCGGCATAGAACTCAAGGACCCTCGTGCCCGGGTAGCGGTCCAGGACCCGCCGCCACAGCCCACGGGGCATGCCTGACCCCATGAAGAGAGAGAGTGTCGGGAGCGTCTCGCGCGGATGCACTGGCCCGCGCACCAACTCGCGCATCATCGCCCAGGTGTACGACACCACCGTCACGCCGTAGCGGCGGATCTCCTCGTCGAAGGTCACCGGATCGAAACCGCGGGAGAGCGCGATTCGGGCTCCTCCCGCCACGGCGCCGCCGACGGTGGTGAGCAGCCCCGATGGGTGGTGGAGAGGGCTGAGGCAGTAGACGGTGGACTCGGTGGTGAGTCGCGCGGCGCTGGCGGTGCCGAACGCGGACGCCGCCCACCGGTGGTTGGTGACGAGCTTGGTCTGCCACGTGCCCGTGGAGCGGGTGAAGAACACAAAGGCCAGGTCACCCCCTCGGCCGGGATTCGGCCGGTACCAGCGGGGCAACGTCACCGCCTCGGGGTCAATACGCTCGAGGTCGACGACGTCCTCGCCGAGGTCCGCGGGCAGGTCCCGCTCACCGCCACCACCGCCGAGCACGAGCGCCCGCGCTCCGGCATCGGTGACCTTGGACGCGTGCTCGGGGTCGGCGACCACGTCGGTCACGGAACTGAGCTGGAGAAGTTCGGGCAGTGACTGGGACGGGGGCAGCAGCACGGCCACGGCACCGAGACGCGACAGCGCGGCGATCGCGACCAGCGCCGAGGGCCGCGTCTCCATGACCACGCCGACGTGGTTGCCCTGGCGCACGCCGACCGTGATGAGGCCCTTGACCACGTTCGTGATCCGGGTGTCGACGGCCGAGTACGTGTGGACGCGGTCGGAGAAGAGGAAGCACGCGTCGTTCGGCTGGTTCCGGGCGCGTTCGTCGATGATCTTGGCGAACGAGATCCGGGTCGCGGGCTGGATCTGCCCCAGCCGGATGAGACGCGGTGCCGCACGCACCGCTTCGTATCCGACAGCTCGCGTCGTCCGCAGCGCGCCCAAGGCGAGCTGCCCCGCACCGCGCACCACGCCGACCCCGAGTCCAGCGGCCTGGAACGCCCCGTCCGCCGCGAGCATGATCGCTTTGGTGGGGGAGGGGTCGATGACAGTGTCGGGGTCGACCTCGGTGATGCCGTCCGGTTGAGCCCCTCGGTCTTCGATCCAGTCGACCCACTTGGCGACGGTGGGCCACGTCAGCGAGGCGGCGGTCGAGCCCACGACGAGCCCGAAGTGCCCGGCGCGGACCGAAAAATCGTAGACATCGGCCGCGGGAGCGACGGACGCGATCTTGCGGACGCCGGCCGGGACGCCGATCTCGTCGACCTCTCCGAAGACGGCGAGGACGGGGCAGGTGATGTCGGCGAGTGAGACGACGTGGTCGCCGACGACGAAGCCGCCGACCATCATCCGGTTCTGGACGATCACCTGCTGCAACATGTCGACGAGCGCCGGGCCGGACCAGGCGACGAATCCCTCGCCCCCGATGAAGCGGCGCTGCCGTTCGTGGCCGAGGAGTGCTTCGCGGTTGTGGAGCTGGCGCAGGAAGTCCACCTGCGAACGGGCGGTCTTGATCGGATCGAGCAGACGGAACGCCGTCGAGGCCAACCACCCGGGCAGTGGGCGTTCGTTGAAGACGTAGTCGGCGACGAGGCGTGCGATGGTGACGACCACCTGCTCGGGAATGCCGAGCGGGGCGTTGCCGCGCCAGTCGACGGGCGAACCGAACGTCACGATGCTCTCCAGGTCGCGTGAGCGTCGGTAGGCCGCGGCCTGGTAGCAGAACATGCCGCCCTGGCTGTACCCACCGAGATGCACCGAACGGCCGGTGGCCGCGGTGACGAGGTCGACGGCGTCGCTCACGGCTACCACGTGGTCGGTGAGAGTGCGCTCGAGACCGCCGGTCTCGAGGTCCGGGGCGCCGAAGTCGATCACCCACGGGTCCATGCCGGCCTCGTGCAGCGCGGCCACTGCGCTGGTCGAGGGGGACACGTCCCAGACCTCCGCGGAGATCATCATCGGGGGAACGAGCACAATCGGCGGCGGCGGCTCGTCCTCATCGATGTGGACGCTTCGGCCAGCGTCCCCCGCCGCCGGCGGGTAGTAGCGGCGCAGCCGGAACATCGGGCGCCGTGCGACGATCTCGAACGGAGATTGCTCTTCGTCTGTCTGAAGGCCGCCGAAACGCACGACTTCGACCGCGTTCAGGACGAACGACGTCGCTGTCTTGAGCGCGGCCGAGACGATGTCAGGGTTGGGCGGCATGGTGCTTACGAGGGTAGAGGGTGCGGCACGGGCACCGAGACGATCCAGCGGATAGCCCAGCGGGGGAACCCGCCCGCCGTGCCGACGTTGTCGTCGTCGTCCCTTTCACCCCGTCGACTACAACCCACCGCCCCACAAACTGGAACCTGTTCTCGACACCCGTCAACTCGGGCGTATCATGATCGACGTGACGACCCTCACCTCCTTCCCTCGCCTCATGTCTCCCGGCCGCATCGGCCCCATGGAGACGCCCAACCGCATCGTCCTGCCCGCCATGGACATGAACGTGTCCGAGGACGGGGAGATCGAGCAGCGGGAGATCGACCACTACGTGGCCCGCGCGGCCGGCGGCGCCGGGCTGATCATCACCGGCGCGTGTGCGATCGCGTTCCCGGTGGGTGCGGCGTCGTTGAAGGAGCCCGGGCTGTCGGATGACAAGTACATCCCGGGCCTCAAGGCGCTGGCCGACGCGGTGCACGCGGCGGGATCCAAGCTGTGCGTGCAGTCCACGCACCACGGCAAGGTCGCGCGCGTGGACATCGCCAACGACCGCCCCCTCATCGCGCCGAGCACCCCGGACTACGACTACGACTACTCCGCCCTGGCCGACAGTACGGGCGAAGAGTTGGGTCGGATGGGCGCGGCGACCGGCGGCAAGAAGACGGTGTACAAGGAGATGGACCACGCCGACATCGCGTGGCTCATCGAGACGTGGGCCGACGCCGCCGAGCGGATCGCCAAGGCCGGCGCGGACGCGATCGAGATCCACGTGGCGCACGGCTACATCCTGGGCGTGTTCCTCAACCGCCGCGACAACCTGCGCACCGATGAGTACGGCGGCGCGCTAGTCAATCGCGCACGGCTGGCGTGCGAGGTGATCGAGGCCGTCAAGAAGCGCGTGGGGGATCGGCTCGCAGTGATCGTGCGCGTGTCCGGCGAGGAGTACGGCCAGGAGGGTGGGCTGGAACAGCATGAGGCGGTCCTCGCCTCCCAGCTTTTCCAGCGCGCCGGCGCCGACGCCATCCACGTGACCGGCTGGGGCCGCAACCCCTTCGACAACTTCACCGACGGCCCCCTCCCGGACACCATCGGCGCGTACGTGGACAACGCCGCGGCCATCAAGAAGGCCGTGTCGATCCCCGTCATCGCCGTGGGCCGCATGCTCCCCGAGGTGGCGGAAAAGGCGATCGACGACGACAAGGTCGACTTCGCCGCCATGGGTCGACAGTTGCTCGCCGATCCGAACCTGCCCAACAAGTTGGCCGCCGGCACGCCGGAGCGCGTGCGCCCGTGCATCAACTGCTACCTCTGCGTGGCGGAGAACTTCTTCGATGACACCCCGTTCTGCGCGGTGAACCCGGCGCTCGGTAACGAGACCCTGCTGCCGCTGACGCCCGCACCCACGCGCGAGCACGTCGTGGTGGTGGGCGCCGGCCCCGCAGGACTTGAGTCGGCCTTGGTCCTGACCGAGCGCGGGCACCGCGTCACCGTGCTGGACAAGGCCGACCGTCTGGGCGGCACCATGTGGTTCTCCACGCTCACCACGCCTGACAACGAGCCGCTCATCCGCTTCTTCGAGGCTGAGATCAAACGACTGGGCATCGACGTGCGGTTGAACACCGAGGCCACGGTGGAGTCCATTCGTGCCCTCGGCGCCGACCGGGTGATCGTGTCCACCGGCGCCAAGCGTCCGGCTCCGTCCATCCCCGGTGGCGACCTGCCGCACGTGCACGCGGGTGACTCGCTGCGCGCCACCATGCTGGGCACTGCCACCGCCGACGAGGCCGGGGTCTTCCTCCGGACTGTCGGGCGGCTGGGCAGACTCTCGACCATCACCAAGAGGCCGGCGTGGATTCGTCGATTGACCAAGATCGCACTGCCGATGGGCAAGAACGTCGTGGTGATCGGCGGCTCGCTGGTGGGCCTGGAGCTCGCGGAGTTCCTCGCCGAGCGCGGCCGCAAGGTCACCCTCCTGCACGAGTCTCAGCAGCTCGGGTTGCCGCTGGCTATGCCGCGCCGCTGGACTGCGGTGCGCCACGCCAAGGAGCACGGCGTCGATATCCAGCGCCGGGTGAAGGTCAGCTACATCACCGAGTCGACGGTCGCCTGGACCGATGCCAAGGGCCGCGCCCAGTCCGCCCCGGCCGACATGGTCATCTACGCCGACGGCACCACCGCCGCGGCCCCGCTGGCCGACGAGCTCCGCGCCGCCGGCATCGACTGCGAGGTCATCGGCGACGCCGGCGAGGTGGGCTACATCCACGGCGCCATCCACTCGGCGTGGAAGGTTGCTGTGCAGGGCTGAGACGTGGAGGGCAGGCGCAGCCGCGGAGGTAGCCCTGCGGAGGGAACGACTCTCCAGCCCTTGTTGTCGCTCAGACACTTGCCAGATGTCGAGGCGAGAGTGCGCACGTTCGAAGGACGCACTCTGCTCTCTCCCGTTCAGCCACTGGCCCCGGGCCACGCCAGACCTTTACCGGCTCTTCGCATCTGAGCGTGGGTGAGGACGACACGCC
>NZ_JAALDT010000402.1:0-3046 GCF_014144995.1 Dietzia sp. DQ11-71
GGCTTCGCACCGCAGGCCGCCTACTCGGCGACCAAGGCGGCCGTGCTCGGACTGACCCGCGACCTCGCCGCGCAGTGGGGCAGCCGCCGCGGTATCCGCGTCAACGCGCTGGCCCCCGGGTACTTCGCCTCCGAGATGACCGACGAGATCCCGGAGAAGATGCTCGCGGACATCACCGGCAGCACGATCTTCGGCCGACTGGGGCTCCAGCCCGAGCTCGACTCCGCGCTGCTTTTCCTCGCCTCCGACGCATCGTCGTTCATCACCGGGACCACGCTCGTGGTCGACGGTGGGATGACTATGCATTGAACCGACTCAGCACTGAACCAACTCAGCACTGAACCAACTCAGCACTGACGCAGGCACCACTTCACTCATCCCGCCCGCGGCGGGCCGCCGCGGCACGCTTCTACAGGAGTAATGACATGGAATTCGCTCACAGTCAGCGCAGCATCGAGCTGCAGGAGAACATGTGGGAGTTCATGCGGGAGCACGTCTTCCCCGCCGAGCCCGTCTGGGCCGAGTACCTGCGTGAGCACGGGGACAACGCCTACCCGCCGGTCATGGAGGACCTCAAGGCCGAGGCCCGGCGCCGCGGGCTGTGGAACCTCTTCCTGCCCGAGTGGTCCGGGATCTCCAACCTCGAGTTCGCCGCCGTCTCGGAGATCACGGGGTGGTCGCCCGTCATCGCCCCGGAGGCGATCAACTCTCAGGCCCCGGACACCGGGAACATGGAGACCTTCCACCTGTTCGGCACCGACGAGCAGAAGGCGAAGTACCTCGAGCCGCTCAAGGAGGGCAGGATCCGCTCGGCGTACGCCATGACCGAGCCCGACGTCGCCTCCTCGGATGCCACGAACATCCAGACCGTGATCCGTCGCGAGGGCGACGAGTACGTGATTAACGGCCGCAAGTGGTGGATCACCGGGATCGCCGACACCCGCTGCGAGATCCTCATCGTCATGGGCAAGACCGACGAGTCCGCCGAGACCCACCGGCAGCAGTCGATGGTCCTCGTGCCCCGCGACACCCCGGGCCTGACCATCGAGCGCAACCTGCCGCTGTTCGGATACCAGGACCAGCACGGTCACTGTGAGATCGTGTTCTCCGACGTGCGGGTGCCCGTGTCGAATCTCCTCGGCGAGGAGGGCGCCGGGTTCGCGATCGCCCAGGCCCGTCTCGGGCCGGGCCGCATCCACCACGCGATGCGCGCCATCGGCATGGCCGAGCGGGCGCTGGCCCTGATGGTCGACCGCGCCAAGTCCCGGCACGCGTTCGGTGGGTCGCTGGCGAGCCAGGGCGTGGTGCAGGAGCACATCGCCAACTCGCGCATCGAGATCGACCAGGCGCGGCTGCAGGTGCAGCACTGCGCCTGGATGATCGACACCGTCGGCGCCAAGGAGGCGCGGTTCGAGATCTCCGCCATCAAGGTGATCGCCCCGCAGGTCGCCTGTGCCGTGATCGACCGGGCCATCGAGATCTTCGGCGGCGCCGGCGTCTCCGGCGACACCCCGCTGGCGTACTTCTACGCCTGGGCGCGCGCGCTGCGGATCGTCGACGGACCGGACGCCGTCCACCGTCGCACCATCGCGCGCGGAGAGCTGAAGAAGACCCCGCCGTACGTCGGATAAAACTAGGATGTCCCAGTAACGGTCGGTGCCGCCCGGCGCCGGAACCGCAGAGACAAGGAAGTGCAGAACATGGGTGCAGTAATCGTGGAGGCCGTGCGCAGCGCGGTGGGCAAGCGCAAGGGTGGACTGGCCGGGGTGCATCCCGCCGATCTGTCAGGGACCGTTCTCACGGCGCTGGCCGAGCGCGCCGGGATCGACGGATCGATCGTCGAGGACGTCATCTGGGGTTGTGTCACCCAGGCCGGGGAGCAGGCCGGGGACATCGCCCGGACCGCCGCCCTGTCGGCTGGATGGCCGGAGACGGTCAACGGCGTGACGATCGACCGGCAGTGTGGCTCGTCGCAGCAGGCGCTGAGTTTCGCGGTGGCCGTGGTGGAGGCAGGCTTCCACGACGTGGTGGTGGCCGGCGGCGTCGAGTCGATGACGCGGGTGCCGATGGGCTCGCACGTCTCCTCCGAGTCGTTCCCCTACGGTCAGGCGTTCCTCGACCGCTACGACGGCACGGCCCCCAACCAGGGCGTCGGTGCCGAGATGATCGCCGAGCGGTGGGGCTTCACGCGCACCCAGCTCGACGAGTTCGCCGTGGCGTCGCACGAGAAGGCCGCCGCCGCGCAGGACGCCGGGTTCTTCGCCGGGCACATCGTGCCGGTGACCACCCCGGACGGCGTCTTCGACACCGACCAGGGCATCCGCCGCGGCAGCACCGTCGAGGGGCTGGCCGGGCTCAAGACCCCGTTCAAGGAAGACGGTGTGATCCACGCCGGCAACGCCTCGCAGATCTCGGACGGCGCCGCAGCGATCCTCGTGATGAGCGAGGAGGCGGCCGCCAAGTACGGGTGCACCCCGATCGCGCGGGTGCACACCGCCACGCTCGCCGGTGACGACCCGGTCATCATGCTCACCGCTCCGATCCCCGCTACCGCCAAGGCGCTGGCCAAGTCCGGACTGTCCATCGACGACATCGGCGTGTACGAGGTCAACGAGGCGTTCGCGTCCGTGCCGATGGCGTGGCTGGCCGAGACCGGGGCGGACCCGGCGAAGCTCAACCCGAACGGCGGCGCCATCGCCCTCGGGCACCCGCTCGGTGGCTCCGGCGCCCGGATCTTCGCCGACCTCGTCCATCACATGAAGAACGAGGGCATCAAGTACGGCCTGCAGACGATGTGTGAGGGCGGCGGCCAGGCCAACGCCACCATCATCGAACTGCTCTGATCCGAGCCCCCGCCGGGCAGCCGCGTGAGCGGCTGCCATTGGAGACACAGCCGCTCCCGACGATGGCGTCTGGCGTGCGCAGATGCGCAGGCCGGCGTTCAGCGTCGGGGGCGGCTGTGTTGTGGGCGTACAGGCGCTCGTGCGGCTGCGGGCAGGGGCGCGCGCGGATGCCGCCGGGTGCGCGGGCGGCTCAGTCGCCGGGT
>NZ_JAALDT010000403.1:0-5227 GCF_014144995.1 Dietzia sp. DQ11-71
CAGCGCGCTGACGGGACTGTCCGCGATCACCCTGTGGGTGGTCGGCACGTCGGCGGTGAGGTCGGCGAGCTGGTCGCGCATCGCGCCCTCGACGTTCGCGCGGGCGGTCTCGTCGAACGCCACGACGCGGCCCACCGCCCGGTCGGCGGAGATCACCTCGAGTGACGTGCCGTGGTCGCGGGCCCAGGCGGCCGCCCAGGCCACGGCTCTGCGGGCGTCACGCGAACCGTCGTACCCGCACACGACCGGTCCGGTGGTGGTCTCCGACATGGGTTCCTCCTGCAGGTTCGGGGGCACGCGGTCAGGGCCGCCGCGGTGCGGTGACGGCGATCCGGGGTCCGGGTCCAGCCTAGTCGCAGCCCGTCGACGGTCGCCCGTGCTCCGCGGACCCCGGATGCGTGCCGGGTCGGCCGGAGGGATTCCTAGATCAGAACCCGTCTGTTTCTGGACCTGTTCCAGAAAGTGGGTTAGGGTGATGCCCATGACGACAGCAACCGAGGACCAGGGGGCAGTGCTCCGCGATGCCGGGTTGAGGGTCACCTCGCCGCGGCTGGCGGTCCTCGCCGTCGTCGCCGGTCGTCCCCACATCGCGGCGGAGGACGTCGCGACTCTCGTCAGGGAACGGCTGGGCGCGGTGTCCACGCAGACCGTCTACGACGCGCTGCGCGTGTGCACCGACGTCGGCCTCATGCGCCGCATCGAACCCGCCGGCTCCCCGGCGCTGTACGAGCGTCGAACGGGGGACAACCACCACCACCTCGTGTGCCGGAAGTGTGGGCGCATCGAGGACGTCGAATGCGCGGTCGGACACGCCCCCTGCCTCACCGCCGACCGGGACCACGGCTTCGAGATCGATGAAGCAGAGGTCAACTACTGGGGAACTTGCCCCGAATGCCAGGCAGGGCAGGCCTCGCGTGTCTGATACTGAGGCCTGGACCACACCACTACTCCGCACCTTCTACTCCACACCCCATCTCGAGGAGCAACTGACGTGACCATTCATCCCGCAGACCGCGGCGTGCGCGACTTCCAGCCGAACTCCCACACCACCACCGACAGTGGCCAGCCCGTCCCGCACGACGAGTTCAGCGCCCAGGTCGGCCCGCAGGGTCCGCAGCCGATCCACGACTTCCACCTCATCGAGAAGCTCGCCCACTTCAACCGGGAGAACGTCCCGGAGCGCCTGCCCCACGCCAAGGGCTCGGGCGCGTTCGGCGAGTTCGAGACCACCGAGGACATCTCGGACATCACCTGCGCCGGCCTGTTCCAGAAGGGCGTCAAGACCCCGATGCTCGCCCGCTTCTCCACCGTCGCCGGTGAGAAGGGCAGCCCGGACACCTGGCGCGACCCGCGCGGCTTCGCCCTGAAGTTCTACACCGAAGAGGGCAACTACGACATGGTCGGCAACAACACGCCGATCTTCTTCATCCGCGATGCGATGAAGTTCCCGGACTTCATCCACTCGCAGCGCCGCAAGAACGCCTCCGGCCTGCGCAACCACGCCATGCAGTGGGACTTCTGGACCCTGAGCCCCGAGTCCACCCACCAGGTGACCTGGCTCATGGGCGACCGCGGCATCCCCAAGACCTGGCGCCACATGGACGGGTTCGGCTCGCACACCTACCAGTTCATCAACGCCGCCGGCGTCCGCCACTGGGTCAAGTTCCACTTCAAGACCAACCAGGGCATCGACTTCCTCACGCAGGCCGAGGCCGACAAGTTGGCCGGCGAGAACGCTGACTACCACCGTCAGGACCTGTTCGAGTCCATCAAGAACGGTGACTTCCCGTCCTGGGACCTTCACGTCCAGGTCATGCCGGTCGACGAGGCGGACGGGTACAAGTACAACCCCTTCGACCTCACCAAGACGTGGTCGCAGAAGGACTACCCGCTGCGCAAGGTCGGCACCATGACGCTGAACCGCAACCCGCAGAACCACCACGCGCAGATCGAGCAGGCCGCGTTCGCGCCGACCAACATCGTCAAGGGCATCGGCTTCTCGCCCGACAAGATGCTGCTCGGCCGCGTCTTCGCCTACCCGGACATCCAGCGCTACCGCATCGGCGCCAACTACCAGCAGGTGCCGGTCAACCGTCCGCTGTCTCCGGTGAACTCCTACTCCAAGGAGGGCGCCATGCAGTACGAGTACCCGCACCCCGCGCAGGCCGAGTACCACCCCAACACGATCAACGGCCCGACCGCGGATCCGGCCAAGGCCTTCGACATCGGCGCCTGGGACACCAAGGGCTCTGAGACCTACCGCGGCGATGTGACCCCGCACGCCGAGGACACCGACCAGGTCCAGGCCACCACCCTGTACCGCGAGGTCCTGGACGACGCGGCCCGTGAGCGGCTCGCCGACAACATCGCCGGTCACGTCAGCGCGATCCACCCCTCGGAGACGGAACTGCTCGAGCGCGTCTTCGCGTACTGGACGGCCGTGGCGTCCGAGCTCGGTGTCGCGGTCCGCTCCAAGGTCGAGGCGGGCCCGCGGGGCAACCACTGCCTGCAGGAGTGATCGCCGCCGGGGCATGATGCTCCGGTGCTCCGGTGAGCCGGTGGAGCCCGGGCGCTCCAGGCGCTCCCGGCGCACCAGCCAGCTGAATAGGAAGGGCCCGATCTCGCTTCGCCGCGAGGTCGGGCCCTTCGGCGCCTCGGCGGAACGCCGTTCTGCGGGTGTGCGCCCGTCTCCTGTCACCGCGTCCGGGGATCCCTGCGGGTGCGCGCCCGGAGTGGTCCCATCGGGGCACACATGTCCACTCGGCGCGTGCATTCCGGCCGCGTAGGTCGCGGGGTGGGCATTCGGGCCGCGTAGGTCGCGGGGCGGGGGGTGGCGGGGTTGGCGCAGGACCGGGAGCGGATCAGCCGCCGCGGACCACGGCGAGGGCGTCGAGGTCGGCGATCGCCCGGCACGCCCGCCGCATGAGCAGGGCGAACATCTCGTCGCCGCGGGCGGTGCGGGTGCCGTACATCCAGCCGAAGATCCCGAGCACCGGGGTCTGCAGCAGCCCGTAGACGTAGTCGTCCCAGCACTGCTCGGGGGAGTAATCGGTCACCCCGTGTCCCAGGAGCGCGCGGTGGTAGTCGGCCACGATGCCGCGTTCGGCGGCCCGCCGGTCGGGGACGTCGAGGCTGGAGCCGAGGAAGCCGCCGAGGTCGCGGCCGGGAAGACCCACGGTGAGGGTCTGCCAGTCGCAGGCCAGGGAGGGCAGGGCTCCGGAGGGGTCGATCAGCATGTTGTCGGCGCGGTAGTCGGCGTGCAGCAGCGCGAACCTCTCGCCGCGCCCGTTCGCCCACTGGGCGATGAGCGGCGCGATCTCGGACAGGCTCCGCTGCTCGTCGTCGTCGAGCCGGTCTCCCAACTCGGAGAGGAAGGCCTCCAGTGCCGGCCCGCCGAGTTCCTGCAGGGTGACGTTGTCCTCCACCGAGGGGCAGGAGAGCCCGTCGATGCCCCGCAGCGACGGGGCGCACCAGCGCGGACCGTGCAGGCCGGCCAGGTTCACCGCGCAGTCGCGCGCCTGGTCGACCGTCAGCCCGGCCAGCTGATCGCCCTGCACCAGCGGCGTCACGTCGTCCAGCACCAGGGTGAACTCGCCCTCGCGCTCCCCGAGTGCGGCGAACCGCGCGCGCGGGACCCGCACGGCCACGGTGGGGGCGAGGTCCCGGTAGAACAGCACCTCACTGCGGTAGACGCCGTGCAGCAGCGGCCGCATGCCCTCGTCGGGGTTGGGCAGCTTCACGAACAGCGTCTCGGGGAGCCCGTCACCGTCCACGTGCGCGAGCACGCAACACCCGATCTGGCCGGTGCCCACAGGCTCGGTGCGCACCGACCGGATCTCGGTGCCCAGGGCCTGGGCGAGCCAGTCCGCGGTCACCTCCTCCGGGGTGCAGACCACGGCAGCGCTCGAGTCGACACTGGTCATGACGGGTCCTTCCGCAGGTGGAGTCGTCCGGGGTTGGGGCTGAGGTGGGTGAACTGCGCTGGGTCCCGCCGGAGTCGCCAGGCGGTCAGCACCGGGGCCAGCTCGTCGGGGGTCGCACCGTGCAGGACCACGGAGTCGGCGCCGAGCGCGAGTTGGCCCTCGATACGGTCCGCGCAGTGGTCGGCGCTCCCGTCCGCGGCGCACGCGAGCCAGTCATCGGGCAGCACGTCGCGCGCGTGGCACAGCAGGTCGAGGTCATCGGTCGCGTCGAGCGCGCCGGCGTGGGCGGACAGTCGCTCGTCGGCGCGGAACCTCTCGAGTCCCGCCGGATCCCACCCGTTGACCCGGACCAGGACATCGCCGTATCCGGTGAGGTAGGTGGCCAGCCGACCGACGAGTTTGCGCAGCCGTGCGGTCTCGTCGAGCGAGTCCTCGATGGTGGCCATCACCGACCAGATCCGCACGTCGGCGGGATCGCGGCCGGCCTGTTCGGCGGACTCGCGCACCAGGCGGACCGACCGTTCGACCGCGGCGTCCGACATGAAGGTGTGCAGGACCACCCCGTCAGCGATCCGCCCGGCCAGCCGGAGCGAATTGTCGCCCATGGCCATGAGCAGCACGGGGATGTCCTCGTCGAAGGAGGCGTCCTGCACCAAATACGGGTAGCTGCCGGCGGGGCCGTCGTGGCCGACCACCGAGCCGCCGCTCCACAGGGTCCGGTAGAGGCCGATCGCGTCCTCGAGCTGCGCCGACGTGACGTGGGGCAGGCCCATGATGTCGAACAGTATGGGGATGCCGCGGCCCAGCCCGAAGGCGTACCGCCCGCCCGACATGCGGTGCAGGGTCGTGGCCATGGTGGCGGTGACCAGCGGATGCCGGGTGTTGTGGTTGGTCGCCGCGGTGCCCACGCCGATCCGGCTGGTGGCCGCCACGGCAGCGCCGGCCATCACCGCGGCGTCCTTGAGGGCGAACCGCTCCGACAGCAGGATCGACCCGAGTCCCAACTCCTCGGCGCGCGCGGCCTCTGTGATGAGGTCGGCCGGCGACGCGCTGTGCCCGGCGAGTCCGTAGCAGGCGAGCTCGGGCATGAGGTGGTCAGCTGCAGCGTGGGGCATGGGCGCCTTCCGGCGGTGGATGGTCACGCAGATACTGAGTGACAAGTGTCACATTAGCCCGCCTGCGGAGTCCACCACCGGGTGTTGCCGCAGACGCCGTCGGCCCGGTGTGGGTATTGCTGGGTCCTTGGGCCGCGCCGGGCCGCGCCGGGCCGCGCCGGGCTGCTGCGCCGGGCTGCCGAGCCGGGC
>NZ_JAALDT010000404.1:0-2141 GCF_014144995.1 Dietzia sp. DQ11-71
GCGCCCGCGAAGCCGGCCGTCGGCCTGGGCCTCAAGGGTGGAGCTAAGGCGCCCGGCGCACCCAAGGCACCCGGTGCTCCGAAGGCACCCGGCGCTCCGAAGGCCGAGCCCGCCGCCCCGGTGACCGAGGCCCCGGCGAAAGCCGAGCCCGCCGACACTGCCGACACCGCCGAGTCCGCGACCGGTTCCGCCGACCAGGCTGAGTCGACGTCGACCGAGTCCACCCAGGCTGAGTCGACGCCGACCGATGCCCCGGCGAAGCCCGCGTCGGGTGGGGCGATCCCCCGCTCGAAGAAGTCCGGAGGTTACGGCCTCTCTCTGGGCTGACGCCCACCGGACGCCACCGCGGCCCGTGATCAGATCTCCTGATCACGGGCCGCGGCGCATGTGGACGTTCCCCGGGGGGAGGGCGTACGCGCGTCCGCTCGCGACGCCGCCCTCAACCGCTCCCGCGCCTGGCGCCCAGGGCGCTCCCGCAGATGTACTGCACGAAGGTCGCCGCTCCTGAACATGGCGTCTGGCCTGCCCTTCGGCGGGTGCGAGACGCCATGCCCGCGGGCGGCTGGAGCTCCAGCCGGCGACCGCGTAGAAAGGTGCCACCGCCGCGCGGCGTTCACGACATCCCTGTGGGGCCACGGTGCTCTCCTTCGGCCCCGGGCATGGTGCCGCCATGCCCCACCGGACATACGCCCTCCGCGACGCGGGCCACAGCGACCCGAGTGGCACAATCGCAAGGTATGACGCCTGAGACCACGGGACGAACGCTCCACCAGCTGCGCACTCTCGACCAGTCCTCCAAGCTCAAGGACGTCCTCTACGAGATCCGCGGGCCGGTACTGGCCAGGGCCAACCAGCTCGAGGCCGAAGGTCACCGCATCCTCAAGCTGAACATCGGCAACCCCGCGCCGTTCGGGTTCGAGGCGCCGGACGTGATCATGCGCGACATGATCGCCGCGCTCCCCCACGCGCAGGGCTACTCGGAGTCCAAGGGCATCCTGTCGGCCCGCCGGGCGATTTTCACGCGCTACGAGCTGGTCCCGGACTTCCCCCGTCTCAGCGTGGACGACATCTACCTCGGCAACGGCGTGTCCGAGCTCATCACCATGTCGATGCAGGCGCTGCTGGACGACGGCGACGAGGTCCTCATCCCCGCACCGGACTACCCGCTGTGGACCGCCATGACCTCACTCGCCGGGGGCAGGCCCGTCCACTACCTCGCCGACGAACAGGACGACTGGAACCCGTCGCTTGAGGACATCGCCTCCAAGATCACCCCGCGAACCAAGGCCATCGTGGTGATCAACCCCAACAACCCGACCGGCGCGGTCTACTCGCGTGAGGTCCTGCAGGGGATCGTCGATCTCGCCCGCGAGCACAGTCTGCTCATCCTGGCGGACGAGATATACGACCGGATCGTCTACGACGAGGCCGAGCACACCTCCATCGCCACCCTCGCCCACGACCTGCTCGTGCTGACCTTCAACGGACTGTCCAAGACCTACCGTGTGGCGGGCTACCGGGCGGGCTGGCTGGCGATCACGGGCCCCAAGGCGCACGCGGCCGGCTTCCTCGAGGGGTTGGAGCTCCTCGCGTCCACCCGCCTGTGCCCCAACGTGCCCGCGCAGCACGCCATCCAGGTGGCGCTCGGTGGCTATCAGTCGATCAACGAGCTCATCGAGCCCGGCGGCCGGCTGCACGAGCAGCGGGGCATCGCGTGGGAGAAGCTCAACACGATCCCGGGCGTGAGCTGCGTCAAGCCCATGGGCGCGCTGTACGCCTTCCCCAAGCTGGACCCGAACGTCCACGAGATCCACGACGACCGGCTGTTCGCCCTCGACCTGCTCGAGCAGGAGCGGATCCTCGTCACCCAGGGCACGGGCTTCAACTGGCCGGACCCCGATCACTTCCGGGTGGTCACCCTGCCCGCCTCCCGCGATCTGGGCGTGGCGATCGAGCGGATCGGCAACTTCCTGGCCTCGTACCGGCAGTAGCCCGGGGGCCGCGTCGGCCGGTGTCAGGTCGGCCAGTGCCAGGTCGGCCGGGTCAGGTCGACGGGTGTCCTGAGCGCATCGGCGAGACGACCCCCGGCCCGGCGGGGGCCGTCCCCGTGCGGCGGGTGGCGCCCTCCGCCGGCACCCCGC
>NZ_JAALDT010000405.1:0-1728 GCF_014144995.1 Dietzia sp. DQ11-71
GGCGCCGGCAAGACCACCCTGCTCAAGGTGCTGCTCGGCGAACACCGGCCCGACTCCGGCACCGTCCTCGTCGACGGTCGCGCCCCCGGCGACCGCGGCACCCACCTCGGCTACGTACCGCAACAGCGCGCCTTCGACCCCGGCATCACCCTGCGCGGACGCGACCTCGTGTCCCTCGGGATCGACGGCACCCGCTGGGGCCCCGGTTGGCCGTCACGGCGCGCCGGAAAGCGGCGCATCGTCGACGACGCCCTCACCAGGCTCGCGGCCGGAAAGCTCGCCGACAAGCCACTCGGCCGGATGTCCGGCGGCGAGCAACAACGCGTGCGGGTCGCCCAGGCCATCGCGTGCGACCCGTGCGTCATGCTCTGTGACGAACCGCTGCTCAGCCTCGACCTCACCGGTCAACGCACCGTCGCCTCCGTACTCGACCACCGACGCCGCGAGCACGACACCGCGGTCGTGTTCGTCACCCACGAGATCAACCCGGTGCTGCCGATGGTCGACCGGATCGTCTACCTGGTCGACGGCCGGCACCGCATCGGCACCCCGGACGAGGTCTTCACCACCGAGGTCATGTCCGAGCTGTACTCCTCCCCCGTCGAGGTCCTGCGCGTGCGCGGACAGATCATCGTGGTGGGCGACACCCAGCACCTCGTCGCAGAACCCTGGTCGAGCGGGCACCACCACCACGATGACGACGCCGCAGGCGGCCACGACCACGGACATGGAGCGCACTGATGGACCGACTGCTCGAGATCCTCGGGTCCATCGCCGACACCGAGACCACCGCGTACCTGCTGGAGCAGGACTTCGTGCTCTACGGCCTTGCCGCGATCGCACTGCTCGGCCTGCTCTCCGGTGCGATCGGGCCGTTCATCGTGATGCGGCAGATGTCGTTCTCCGTGCACGGCGCCAGCGAGCTCGCCCTCACCGGCGCAGCCGCCGCGCTGCTGTTCGGGCTCAACCTGGGGCTGGGCGCCGTCCTGGGGTCGGTGATCGCTGCACTGATGTTCGGTCTGATGGGCTCCCGGGCGTCCCAGCGCGACAGTTCGATCGGCGTGGTCATGGCGTTCGGACTCGGCCTGGCCGTGTTGTTCATCCATCTCTACCCCGGCCGCTCGGGGACGAGCTTCTCCCTGCTCACCGGGCAGATCGTGGGAGTGTCCGAGCACGGGCTGGTGCAGATGGCGGTGGTCGCGGCCATCATCGTGGGCGCGCTGATCGTGCTGTACCGGCCACTGGTGTTCTCGTCGGCCGACCCCGAGGTCGCCGAGGCGCGGGGCGTCCCGGTGCGGGCCATCAACATGGTCTTCGCCGTGCTCGTGGGGCTGGCCGCCGCGCAGGCCGTGCAGGTCGTCGGCGCACTGTTGGTCCTGTCCCTGCTCATCACGCCCGCCGCCGCCGCAGCCGCCGTCACCTCCAGCCCGCTGCGGGCGATCGGGCTGACGATCCTGTTCGCCGAGATCGCGGCCGTCGGGGGGATGCTGCTCTCCCTCGCGCCGGGCGTGCCGGTCTCGGTGTTCGTCACCACGATCTCGTTCGTCATCTACCTCTCGTGCCGCGGTGTCGCGGCGGTGCGGCGATGACCGGGGGTGCCGGGGGTGCCGGGGGTGCCGGGGCGGACGGTGCTGGGCCGGACGGTGCTGCCGGAGGGCACGACGATGCCGCCGAACTCGAGGCCATCCGGGCCACCTATCCAACCCTGAACTGGGACTCCGCCGAGCG
>NZ_JAALDT010000406.1:0-7152 GCF_014144995.1 Dietzia sp. DQ11-71
CGGCTCGAGCCGCTGGTCACCCGCGTCGCCGCGGCGGCCGGTCGCGCGCTGGCCGCGGACGGTTAGCGGAAGTCCATGGTGACGTCGCCCAGCCCGGCGAACTCGGCGCGGAAGCTGTCGCCCGGGGCGGCGTCCATCGCGCGGATCGCGGTGCCCGGCAGGATCACGTCACCCTTGCGCAGACGGACACCGAACTTGGCGACCGTCGACGCGAGCCACCCGACCGAGTTGAGCGGGTTACCGAGCACCGCGTCGGAACGCCCGGACGCGAGGAACTCGCCGTTCTTGTAGAGGGTCGCGTCGATCGCCGCCACGTCGATGTCCGCGAGCCGGACCCGCTGCTCGCCCACCACGTAGCCACACGACGAGGCGTTGTCCGCGATCGTGTCGGGCAGCGTGATCTTCCAGTCCCGGATGCGGGAGTCGATCAACTCGATCGAGGGGACGACCCACTCGATCGCCGCGGCGGCCTCCTCCTGGGAACATCCCTCCGGCGGGATGTCGGCGCCCAGGATGAAGCCGACCTCCACCTCGACCCGCGGGAAGCAGAACCGGGCCGCCTCGATCGCGGTGCCCTCGGGGTATTCCATCGTGTCGAGCAGATGCCCGTAGTCGGGCTCGTCGACGCCCATCATCTCCTGCATCGCCTTGGACGCCAGGCCCACCTTGTGGCCGGTCACCACCGCGCCGGCATCGAGCCTGCGGCGGATGTTGACCAGCTGGATCTCGAAGGCGTCGTCCGGCGTCATGTCCGGATGGTCGTCGGTCAGCGGCGCGATCGGCGCGACGTCGGACTCGGCGTCCCAGAGTCGCTGGGCTAGTGTGGCGCGGGTCTCCTCGTTGAGCATGACGGGGATGCTACCTGGGCCGTCTGGCGCCACGGCGCTCAGTTCTATAACGTGTTCTACATGGCAGATCAGGAATTCGACGTCGTCGTCGTCGGCAGCGGTGGAGCAGGCATGACGGCCGCCCTCGCTGCAGCAAAGAAGGGCCTCAGCGTGGTCCTCGTAGAGAAGGCCCCGCACTACGGAGGCTCCACCGCGCGCTCCGGCGGCGGCGTGTGGATCCCTAACAACTCCGTGCTCCGACGCGACGGCGTCCTGGACACCCCGGAGGCGGCCCGCACGTACCTCCGCTCGATCATCGGCGACGCGGTGGAGCCCGAGAAGATCGACACCTACGTCGACCGCGGTCCCGAGGTCCTGGACTTCGTCCTCGCCAACAGCCCCCTGCGGTTGGAGTGGGTCAAGGACTACTCCGACTACTACCCCGAGGCTCCCGGTGGGCGTCTCGGCGGCCGGTCCGTCGAGCCCAAGCCGTTCGACCTCCGCCAGCTCGGGTCCGAGGCCGACAAGCTGGAGCCGGGCTACGCCAAGGCGCCGGTCAACATGGTGGTGATGCAGTCCGACTACCGCTGGCTCAACCTCCTCCAGCGTCCGCACACCAAGGGCATCAGGCGTTCGATCCGGGTCGCCCTCCGGATGTTCCTCGCCAAGGCGCGCGGGCAGAACTCGGTGGGGATGGGTCGCGCGCTCATCGCCGCGATGCGCAAGGGCCTGCTCGACGCCGGCGTTCCGGTGTGGCTCGAGACCCCCATGACCGGCCTGGTCACCGAGGGTTCGGGCACCCAGGAGCGCGTCGTGGGCGTCACCGTCACCCGCGGCGGCGAGGAGGTGACCCTCCGTGCGCGGCTCGGTGTGGTGATCGGGTCCGGTGGCTTCGAGCACAACCAGGAGATGCGCGACAAGTACCAGCGTCAGCCCATCCCCACCTCGTGGACCGTCGGCGCCGCCGCCAACACCGGTGAGGGCATCGAGTACATGGAGAAGGCCGGCGCCTCGCTGTCCTTCATGGAGGACTCCTGGTGGGGCCCGTCGATCCTGCTGCCCCGCGGCCCCTGGTTCGCGTTGGCGGAGCGGTCGCTGCCGTGCTCCTTCATGGTGAACTCCCGAGGCGAGCGGTTCATGAACGAGTCGCTGCCCTACGTCGAGGCCGGCCACAAGATGTACGGCGGCGAGTTCGGACAGGCACCCGCCGAGCAGGAGGGGACGCCCGGCGAGAACGTCCCGGCCTGGATCATCTTCGACCAGGAGTACAAGAACAGGTACCTCTTCGCCGGTCTGCAGGCCAAGCAGCCGCTGCCCAGGAAGTGGCTCGAGACCGAGAACTTCCACAAGGCGGACACCCTCGCCGAGCTCGCCGACCTCATCGGCGTGCCGGCGGAGGCGCTCGAGCGGACCGCCGAGAAGTTCAACGGCTTCGCCGCCAAGGGCGTCGACGAGGACTTCAGCCGCGGCGAGTCGGGGTACGACCACTACTACGGCGACCCGACCAACAAGCCCAACCCGAGCCTCGGCCCGGTCCGCAAGGCGCCGTTCTACGCCGCCAAGATGGTCCCGGGCGACCTCGGCACCAAGGGCGGTGCGAACACCGACGTCCACGGCCGGGTCCTGCGCGAGGACGGCTCCGTGATCGAGGGACTCTACGCCGCGGGCAACGCCTCCTCGCCGGTCATGGGCCACACCTACGCCGGCCCGGGCGCCACCATCGGCCCCGCGATGGTCTTCGGCTACCTCGCCGTGGAGAACATGCTGGCCTCCGCCCCCACCACCGCCAAGACAGGAGTCTGACGTGCCGATCGACCTCGACAAGGCCCTCGGGGCCGAGCTGCCCTCGCAGGAGTTCTCCTGGACCGCCTCCGACGTGGCGCTCTACGCCCTGTCCGTGGGCGCGGCCGCCGACCCGATGGACACCACCGGGCTCGAGTACGTCCACGACACCGCTCCCAAGGTGCTGCCGTCGTTCGCCACCGTCGCCGCGACGATGAACGTCACCGAGGCCCCCCGCGTGTCCTTCCCGGGCGTGGAGATCGACCTGGCCAAGGTCGTCCACGGCAGCCAGTCGGTGAGACTGCACCGGCCCATCCCGGCGGCCGGAACGGCGACGACGACGACGACGATCGCCGAGATCCAGGACAAGGGCTCGGCCGCGGTGATCATCCAGGAGTCCGAGACGGTCTCCGCCGACGGTGAGAAGCTGTGGACCTCGCGCTCGGGCATCTTCGCCCGGGGCGAGGGTGGCTTCGGCGGCGATCGCGGGACCTCCGAGAAGGTCGAGTACCCCGAGCGGGAGGCCGACCACACGATCGAGGTGGCCACGCTCCCCCAGCAGGCGCTGTTCTACCGCCTCTGCGGCGACCGCAACCCGCTGCACTCCGATCCCGCGTTCGCCGAGGCGGCCGGGTTCCCCCGCCCGATCCTCCACGGCCTGTGCTCGTACGGCCTGGTCCTGCGGGCGGTCGTGGATCAGGTGCTCGGCGGCGACGTGGCGCGCGTCGGCGGCTACGGAGTCACCTTCGGCGGAATCTTCTTCCCCGGCGAGACCATGCGCATCCGGGTGTGGGAGGAGGGCTCGCGACTGCTCGTGGCGGCGACCGTCGCCGAGCGCGACGACGCCCCCGTGCTGAAGAACGTGGTGGTCGACCTCGCCTGACCGGCGCTGGTGGAGCGGCTCAGCAGAGCTCGCGGAACTGCTCCACCAGCCGGAGGCGACCCGGGGCGTTGAGCGCCATCGGGGTGACGGTGAGTGTGGTGGCGCCGGCCTCGCGGAACGCCTCGACGCGCTCGGCCACGTACCCCGCCGGGCCGATGAGAGAGACCGAACGGACCAGTTCGTCGGGCACGGCCGCGGCGGCCTCGTCTTTCTTGCCGTCCAGGTAGAGGTCCTGGATACGGGCGGCCTCGGCCTCGTAGCCGTAGCGGCAGGCGAGCTCGTTGTAGAAGTTCTTGCCGCGCGCACCCATGCCGCCGATGTAGAGGGCCAGGTGCGGGCGCACGAAGTCCAGGTACCCGGGGACCTCGTTCTCCTCGCAGATCGCCAGCGCGGGCCCCGCGTAGACCTCGAGCTCGCCCAGTGACGGATCGCGCTTCTCCCGGCCCCTGGCCAACGCGTCACCCCACGCCACATCCGCCTTCTCGGGATGGAAGAAGATCGGCTGCCAGCCGTTCGCGATCTCGGCCGCGAGCTCGACGTTCTTGGGGCCCAGGGCGGCGAGGATGATCGGGATGTCCTCGCGCACCGGGTGGTTGATGAGCTTGAGCGGCTTGCCCAGGCCGGTGCCCTGATCGGCGGGCAGGGGGATCTGGTACTTCTTGCCGTCGTGGACGACCTTCTCGCGGCGCCACACCTTCCGGCAGATCTCGATGATCTCGCGCGTGCGGGCCAGTGGCGCGTCGTACTTCACGCCGTGGAAACCCTCGACGACCTGCGGTCCGGAGGCGCCCAGGCCGAGGGTGAAGCGACCGTCGGAGACGTAGTCCAGGCCCGCCGCGGTCATCGCGGTGAGCGTGGGCGTGCGGGTGTAGATCTGCAGGATGCCCGAGGCCAGCTCCATGGTGGACGTCTTGGCCGCGAGGTAGCCGAGCTGGCTGACCGCGTCGAACGAGTAGGCCTCGGGGACGAACGCGATGTCCAGTCCCGCCCGCTCGAGGTCGGCGGCCTCCGCGGCCGTCTCGGCGAATCCGCCGCTGTAGTTGAGAGCCATTCCGATGCGCATGCGCGCAACGCTACCGGGGGGCCCGGTCACCCCGGATCACCACGTCGAGCTCGCTCCCGATCCGCACGAACACCCCGACCCGGCGACGCATCGGCGTATCGGTGCGTTCGTAGCCCACCAGCCGCATCCGCGCGTCGGAGGCGACCTCCAGGACGGTGTGCTCGGGCAGGTCGACGTCGGAGGTGGGGACGACGACGAGGTCGGCGGTCCCCAGCATCCGGGCCAGTCGCAGTCGGCGCGTCGGTTCGTCCCCCCGGCGACGCAGCCACCGGCGCACCGCGACCACACAGGCCGCGATCCCCCACGCGACGAGCGGGAGCAGCGCCACGAGCGTGAGCACCCAGCCGGGGCTCACCGCCGCACCGCCACGCGGGTGAACCGCATCGGGTCCAGCCAGGGGCCCCGCTGCACGAGTGCCCGCGTGCCCCCCACCGGTTCCAGGCCCCTGGACCGGGCCGCCGCGTAGACGACCGACCGGGGTAGCCGTAGCTCCCAGGGTCGGATGACCACCTCGTCGTCGTCGCCGTCGAGCCGCACCGCGAGCGCACGGGCGCGCCGACCGTGCCGGCCCCGATACCACCGCGCCGGGTCGATTTTCCGCATGCAACGGATCGTACGGGGCCGTAGGCTCGCCCCCATGGCACCGAAGCCCAGCCTTCAGTCCGAGTCACACCCCGCCGATCCCCGTGCGGCCGATCCGGAGCTCACCGACGACGGGCACGTCGTCGAGCCCAGCGCGGACGACTACCGTCACGCCACCGAACTCGAGATCAACCACGACTGGTACAAGTCCGCGGTGTTCTACGAGGTCCTGGTGCGGGCCTTCTACGATTCCGACGGCAACGGCACCGGCGATCTGCGCGGGCTCATCGAGAAGCTCGACTACCTCGAATGGCTCGGCGTGGACTGCCTGTGGCTGCCGCCGTTCTACGACTCGCCGCTGCGCGACGGCGGGTACGACATCCGCGACTTCCGCACCGTGCTGCCGGAGTTCGGCACCGTCGAGGACTTCGTGGAGCTCCTCGAGCAGGCGCACAGCCGGGGTATCCGGGTGATCACCGACCTGGTCATGAACCACACCTCCGACACCCACGCGTGGTTCCAGGAGTCCCGAGCGGACCCGACGGGCCCGTACGGCGACTTCTACGTCTGGTCGGACGATGACGCCCGGTACCCGGAGGCGCGCATCATCTTCGTCGACACCGAGTCGTCCAACTGGACCTACGACCCGGTACGCGGGCAGTTCTACTGGCACCGCTTCTTCTCCCACCAGCCCGACCTCAACTACGACAACCCCGAGGTCCAGGAGGCGATGATCGACGTCCTGCGCTTCTGGCTGGACCTGGGGATCGACGGGTTCCGCCTGGACGCCGTGCCGTACCTGTTCGAGCGCGACGGCACCAACTGCGAGAACCTGCCCGAGACCCACGAGTTCCTGCGCAAGTGCCGGGCCGTGGTCGAGGAGGAGTTCCCCGGGCGCGTGCTGCTGGCCGAGGCCAACCAGTGGCCCGACGACGTGGTGGACTACTTCGGCGAGTCCGAGGTGGGCGACGAGTGCCACATGGCGTTCCACTTCCCGCTGATGCCGCGCATCTTCATGGCGGTGCGGCGACAGTCCCGGTTCCCCGTCACCGAGATCCTCGCCCACACCCCGGACATCCCTTCCTCGGCGCAGTGGGCGATCTTCCTGCGCAACCACGACGAGCTGACGCTCGAGATGGTCACCGACGAGGAACGCGACTACATGTACGCCGAGTACGCCAAGGACCCGCGGATGAAGGCCAACATCGGCATCCGCCGGCGCTTGGCCCCGCTCCTCGACGGCGACACTAACCAGCTCGAGCTGTTCACCGCCCTGCTCCTGAGCCTGCCCGGGTCGCCGATGCTGTACTACGGCGACGAGATCGGCATGGGCGACAACATCTGGCTCGGCGACCGTGACGCCGTCCGCACCCCGATGCAGTGGAGCCCCGACCGCAACGCCGGCTTCTCCCGCTGCGACCCGGGCCGGCTGTACCTACCGGCGATCATGGACCCGCAGTACGGCTACCAGGGCGTCAACGTGGAGGCGCAGATGAACTCCACCGCCAGCCTGCTTCACTGGACGCGGCGCATGATCCACGTCCGCAAGAGCCACCCGGCGTTCGGGCTGGGCGAGTTCACCGACCTCGGCGGGTCCAACCCGTCGATCCTGTCCTACCTGCGCACGCACGGGTCCGACAGCGCCGGGGCCGACGTCATCCTGTGCGTCAACAACCTGTCGCGGTTCCCGCAGGCGGTGCGCCTGGACCTGGCGGGGTACGCCGGCCGCCAGCCCGTCGAACTCACCGGCGGGGTGCCGTTCCCCGAGATCGACGCCGACCCGTACCAGCTCACGCTGCCCGGGTACGGCTTCTACTGGCTCGAGCTGCGCAGCCCGGAGGAGGGACCGTGATGACCGGACCAGGGACGTCGATCCCCGCCGTCGACGACGACACGATCGCCCGACTGCTCACCGACTGGCTACCCGAGCAGCGGTGGTTCGCCGGCAAGGGGCTGGAACTCACCGGAGTGCGGATCACCCGGCGCGAGGTGTTCCTGGACGATCCCGGGGTCCT
>NZ_JAALDT010000407.1:0-1055 GCF_014144995.1 Dietzia sp. DQ11-71
TACCGGGGGCATCACGCACGCCGCCGCGTCCGTATGGTGTAGATCACACACCCCCCGACCGGCCGGAGGCGCCCTGTGACCCAGACCGTCCGCCCGTCTTCCCCTGCCCCCGGTGAGGACCACATTGACCTGTCCTGGCGCAGATCCGCATCGTGCGGACTCACGCCGAAGAGCGCCCGGCCCGGGGCTCCCGACCCACGCGCCTCCCGCTCCCACCGGCTCGCGGAGGCCGCCCGTCCGGTCATGGACGACCTGGACGAGGTCCTCAAGGACACCGGGGCGATGCTCCTGCTCGCCGACCGTGAGGGTCGGGTCATCCGCTCGGTGCGCGACAACGCCCGGATCTCCCGCATGCTGCTGCGGCGAGGGGTCGACGACGGGGCGACCCTGACCGAGGACGCGGTGGGCAACAACGGAATCGGCACGGCCCTCGAGACCCGCGCCGGGGTGTTCATCCACGGCGAGCAACACTTCGCCGAGGTCCTGCGCGACTTCGCCTGTTACGGGCACCCGATCATCGACCCGCTCACGCGACGCCTGGTCGGCGCGGTGGATCTGACGGGTATGAGCGCCGACGCCTCCCGCATGTTCGCGCCGTTCGTACGGAAGATCGTCGCGGACATCGAGGCCCGCTACGTCGACACCGCCCGTGCCGACGACCGCGAACTGTGGCACCGCTTCGTCGAACGCACCCGCACCTCCGACACCGCGACCTGCGCGTTCGGCGACGAGGTCGTACTGGCCTCGCACTCGAGCCTGGAACGGCTGGACTCCCGCGACCTCGGCAGGCTCCGGCGCCTGGTCGACCGGGACGAGCTGGGCGACTCCGTGGAGCTGTCGGTGGGTACGGTCGGGGTGCTCTCGAGCCGTGTCGGCCGCCGTGGGCACCTGCTCGACCTGGTGTTCCCGGACCAACAGCACCCGGCCGTGCCCGTCCTGGGCAGCACCCGGCCTGCCTCCACTGCCGCCATGGCCGCGTCCACCCCGGGGAGGTCGGCGATGCCCGCCGCGTCCACGCCCGGCTCCTCCAGCGGGGCCACCGGGCGGGCCCACGC
>NZ_JAALDT010000408.1:0-1426 GCF_014144995.1 Dietzia sp. DQ11-71
CGGTCCCGCCCCGGCCCCGCCCCGGTCCGACCCCGGCCCCGCCCCGGTCCCGGCCCGGTTCACCGGGTCCACCCGACCTGACGGGTTGGATCTGCGCGCCGCACCGCCCCGCGGGTGCACACTGGAACGCATGACCCTGCCCCCGGAGATCCTCGTCGGCCCGATGCTGCGCTACGTCGACAGCACCGACGCCACGGTGTGGGTGGAGGTGTCGGCGCCGTGCGAGGTGACCATCCGTGCCGGCGACGAGGTGGTCACCGAGCGTTCGTGGGGCGTGCACGGCCACCACTTCGCGGTACTGCACCTGTGCCGGCTGCCCGAGGGCGAGATGACGCCGTACGAGGTGTCGCTCGATGACCGGCTCGCCTGGCCCGTCGACCCGGGTCGGCCCAGCGTGATCCGCACGCCTCGCGCCGACGACACGGTGCGGCTGGCGTTCGGGTCGTGCCGGCGTGGGGAGAGCCAGACCCCGGTGGCGCTGCGCAGGATCGGTGCCGACGCACTGGTCGCCCTGGCGCACCGCATGGCGCACTCCCCGCAGGAGGAGTGGCCGGACGCGATGCTCCTGCTCGGCGACCAGGTGTACGCCGACATCCCCAGCCGGGAGATCTCCGAGCGGCTGGCCGAGCGTCGGCGCGCGGGCGGTGGCCCGCAGTCGGTGCGGGACTCTGCCGGCGCCGGGGGAGACCGCGACGTCTCCGACGAGATCTGCGATTTCGAGGAGTACTCCTGGCTGTACCACGAGTCGTGGCGTGACGCGGATGTGCGCTGGTTGCTATCGACGGTGCCGAGCTGCATGATTCTCGATGACCACGACCTGCGCGACGACTGGAACTCCTCCCACGCGTGGCGTCGCGAGATGACCGCCCAGCCGTGGTGGAGCGACCGGGTGATCGGCGCGTTCGGCAGCTACTTCGTCTATCAGCACCTGGGCAATCTCGACCCCGACGAGCTGGAGCGAAACGAGATGTACCGAGCGTTGCGGTCCGCCGGTTCGGACGCGGAGAGGGAGTCGCTGCTGGACGACTTCGCGCTGTCCACCGATTCCGAGCGCCGCACCGAGCAGTGGAGCTTCAAGCGTGACTTCGGTCGGGTGCGGGTGGTGATGCTCGACGTGCGGGCGTCGCGGCATCTGGACCCGCAGGACCGGCGGGTCATGGACGCCAATGAATGGCAGTGGACGCGCGAGTCCTGCCTGGACGCGGACGTGGACCACCTGGTGATCGGCTCGTCCCTCCCGGCGTTCATGCTGCCGGCCCTGCACAACCTCGAGGGCTGGAACGAGGCGGTGTCCCGGGACCGGCCCGGCAAGCCGGCCACCGCGCGGGCCGGCGAGTGGATCCGCCTGGCCGTGGACCTCGAGCACTGGGCGGCGTTCCGGAACAGCTTCGACGATCTGGTGGGTCTGCTCACCGAGGTGGCCGCG
>NZ_JAALDT010000409.1:0-1253 GCF_014144995.1 Dietzia sp. DQ11-71
CGGGCGGCCGGCGCTGGGCCGGGCCGGGCCGCCGCCGCTCAGTCGCGGGCGCGCGAGGGGATCAGCATGCCGAGCACCCAGTTGACCAGGCCGATCACGATCGCGCCGAAGAAGGCCGCCCAGAACCCGCTCACCACGTACTGCGCTCCGAAAGGCTGGAACGTCGTGGTGATCCACCCGGTGATCATGAGCATCAGCGCGTTGACCACCAGCAGGAACAGCCCCAGCGTGAGGATGGTCAGCGGCAACGAGAGCAACTGCACGATCGGCTTGACCACCGCGTTGACCAGGGTGAACACCACGGCCACGATGAGCAGCGCGGCGATGGTCGGCACGCTCACCTCGTTGTCTGCGCTGCCGGCGGCGGTCCCGGCGTCCGCAGCGGGTTCGTACAGGGAGATCCCCGGCACGATCAGGGTCGCCACCCACAGGGCGACGGCGTTGACGATCAATCCCAGTACCAGCGTCATGCCCGGTCAGCTCCTCACGTACTCGTCGGCCACGTCGAGTGCGCGGTCGAAGATGTCGAGGCCCTCGTTGGCCTCGTCCGGGGTGATGATGCACGGCGGCACCACATGGAATCGGTTGTAGTTCATGAACAGCAGCAGGCCGTCGGACTTTGCCTTACCGAACGTGCGGGCCATGGCCTCCGATGATCCACCGTAGGGCGCGAGGGGCTCGCGTGTCTCGCGGTCGGCCACCATCTCCACGGCCCAGAACACGCCGAGGCCGCGGACCTCGCCGATCGACGGGTGCTTTTCGGCGAGCTCGCGCAGGCGCGGGCCGATGACGTCCTCGCCGATCATCTTCGCGTTCTCGACGATCTTCTCGTCGCGCATGAGGTTGATCGTCGCGACCACGGAGGCGCAGGCCAGCGGGTGCCCGGCGTAGGTCAGGCCACCGGTGTAGGGCGTGGTCTCGAACGAGGCGGCGATCCGGTCGTGCAGGATGACGCCGCCGAGCGGGACGTAACCCGAGTTGGAGCCCTTGGCGAAGGTGATGAGATCGGGCGCCCAGTCGTCGTCGCCGGAGCGGAAGTGGTCCAGGGCGAGCCACTCGCCGGTGCGGCCGAAGCCGGACATGACCTCGTCGCAGATCATGACGATGCCGTACTTGTCGCAGATCTCGCGCACGCCGCGCAGGTAGTCGGCGGGCGGCACCATGATGCCGACCGTGCCGGGCACCGACTCGATGATGAGGGCGGCGAAGTGGTCGGGTCCCTCGAGGCCGATGAGCGAGTCGAGGTGCTCGAG
>NZ_JAALDT010000040.1:0-11539 GCF_014144995.1 Dietzia sp. DQ11-71
CGACCCAGGTCGATCCGGTGCCCGAAGATCTTGGTCTCGCGCCCCATCCGCCCGACGATCTCCACGAGGCCGTCGTCGGCGATGCGGGCGAGGTCCCCGGTCCGCAGCTCGTCGAGCTCGGGCCCGCGGGCGAGGTCGGCCGAGGTGCGGGCGTACCCCATCATCACGTTGGGGCCGCGGTACACCAGCTCACCGGGGGCGTGCGGATCGGTTCCCCGCGGACGGTCGACGCGGAAGGAGCCGCCGGGGATCGCGATCCCGATGGCCCCCGCACGGGTCCGCGCGAGGTGAGGGGGGAGGTACGCCATACGCGCGGTCGCCTCGGTCTGGCCGTACATCACGACCAGTTCTGCCCCGCGTGCTTCCAGGTGCGCGGCCAGGCGACGCACCGCCTCCGGCGCGAGGCGCCCGCCCGCCTGGGTGAGGTAGCGCAGGCGGGTGAGGCGGTCCAGCCGGTCGAGACCGACGCGCTCGAGGAGTTCGACCGTGTGCGGGACGGCGGCGAACGTCGTCACCTGCCCGGCCTCCGCCCGGTCCCAGAACGCCGGTGCGGAGACGGAGTCGGAGTTGAGCACCACGGACGCGCCGGCCAGCAGGTGACTGTGCAGGACGGACAGGCCGTAGCAGTAGTGCGGCGGCAGGGTGGTGATCGCCCGGTCCCCCGGCACGATGCCCAGGTAGTCCACGATCGACCGCGCGTTGGCCAGCACCGCCCGCCGGGACTGCCGGACGAGCTTGGGTGCGCCCGTGGACCCGGAGGTGCTCAGGAGCAGTGCGAGGTCGGGATGCAGGTCGTGCCGCGGCGGCGCCGTGCGCACCCCGGCCGGGAGGGGTCGGCCGTCCCCCGCGACAACGTCGGGGTGCCATGCCGCGAGGAGGTTGTCGGTGGCCGCGCCGTCCGGCGGCAGGAGGAGCACGACGTGGCCGGCGGAGTGGGCGGCGAGATAGTCCACGAGGAACTCGATGGTGTTCGTCGCCACCAGGCCGATCAGGCGACGGCCGGTCGTCACGGGCGGGTACTCGGCGGCGCGCTCGGCGCTCATCCGGGAGAGCGCGGAGTAGGTGTACTCCGCCTCGTCGGTCACCACGGCGACCGCGGTGCCGCGCCCGGCGGACTCGTCGAACAGGCCGGGCGGAGCCTGCCCCTGATGCGTACGTGCGACGGTCACGCGCCGAACTATATTAGGTGAGGCTTCGCTATGAAAGTCGGGCGGATCCGGTCATCAGCCGTCGCGGCGGCCCGTCTCCCGCTGGTGACGGGGCCGCCACACGACCACCGACGTCGAGCGGGGCACGTGGACGAGTTCACCGCCCGCCCGGCCGGAGGACCCGGAACGGCGACGAAGTTCGGCGACCTCCTCGACCAGTTCGGACACGCGGCTGCGCAGGGCGTCGACCTGATTGGTCAGCTCGATGATCCGCTTGATGCCGGCGAGGTTGACGCCCTCCTCCTGGCTGAGGCGCTGGACCTCGCGGAGCAGTGCCACGTCCCGCAGCGAGTAGCGTCGCCCACCGCCGCTGGTGCGCTCGGGGGTGACGATCCCGAGACGGTCGTAGGTTCGCAGGGTCTGGGCGTGCAGCCCGGACAGTTCGGCGGCCACCGAGATCACCAGGACGCTGTCGTCGGGCCCCAGCTCCCCGACGTCCCGCCGGGGGCTCATGCCGACCCGGCCCAGCCCGACCGCGGATCGAAGCCGGCGGCGCGCAACGCGTCGTCATAGGCGGCGAGCTCGGCTTCGGCCATCCCGGCGGGGGGCGTGGCCACCCGGAGAGTGACCTTGAGGTCACCGGTTCCGGACTTGCGTGCGATACCCCGGCCGCGCACCCGAAGGATCTGTCCGTCGCGGGAGCCAGCGGGGATCTTGACGGTCACCCGCCCGGTGAGCGTGGGTACCGACACCTGGGCGCCGCGGACCAACTCCGGGTAGGACACCGGCAGGTCGACGAGCAGGTCGGCCCCGTCGCGGTCGAACACCTGGTCCTTCTGGACGGTGACCGTCACGTACAGGTCGCCCGACGGTGCCCCGCGGAAGCCCGCCTCACCCTGCCCGGAGAGCCGGATGCGCTGGCCGTCGGAGACGCCGGCCGGGACCTTGACGTTGATGGTGCGGGTGCGGTCCGTGACGCCGCTACCCGCGCACTCGGTGCACGGGTCGTCGATCTTGGACCCGGTGCCGCCGCAGTCGGTGCAGGGCTCGGCGAAGCCGAAGGCCCCCTGGGTGCGCTGGGTGACGCCGGCACCGTGGCAGGTGCCGCACACCTTGGGGCTGGTCCCCGGCTTCGCGCCACTGCCGTGGCAGATCAGACACGGCGAGGCGGAGGAGAGTTTGATCTGGACCGTCTCGCCGAGGGCGGCCTCACGGAAGGACAGGGTCAGGGCGGTCTCGACGTCCTGGCCGCCCCGCGGGCGCTGTGCCCGGCCGCGGCCGGCCCCGCCGCCACCCGGGCGGGCCTGGTTGAACAGGCCGCCGAACAGGTCGGAGAATCCCCCGGCACCGCCGGCGGGCCCGCCGCCACCGAAGAGGTCGTTGATGTCGAAGTCACCGCCGGAGGCGGTGTACCGGCCCCCGCCACCCGGGGCGAAGCCGCTGAACCCGCCGGAGGTGACCTGGTCGCGGAAGGCGTCGTACTCCTTGCGCCGGGCGGGATCGCCGATGACGTCGTTGGCCTCGCTGATCCGCTTGAACTTGTCCTCCGCGGCCGCGTTGCCCGGGTTGGAGTCCGGGTGGTTCTCCCGCGCGAGCTTGCGGTAGGCCTTGCGGATCTCGTCCTGGGTGGCGGACTTGGAGACGCCCAGTTCGGCGTAGTAGTCCTTCTCGACCCATTCGCGCTGACTCACCAGACGCCTCCCTTCTTCTTGTTGCAGTTCTTCTTCTTATTGCAGTGTTCGGGTCTACGAATTCTCTCAGTTCCCCGGCACATCCGGGGTGGGTCGGCGTGCGGGCCGGTGGGCTCAGCGGACGCTGACCATCGCCGTCCGCAGGGTCCGCTCACCGTGGCGGTAGCCCTTGCGCAGGACCGTCCCCAGCACGGGCTCGGATCCCTCGGATTCGTCCTGCACGGCCTCGTGGAGGGCCGGGTCGAACGGATCGCCCTCGTTGCCGAAGGACTCGACACCCTGGGATGCCAGTAGCGCGCGGACCTTGTCGGCGAAGACCTTGAGCGGCCCCTCGGCGAGGTCGCCGTGCGCCTCGGCCCGGTCGAGGTCGTCGACGATACCCAGCAGCTCGGTGAGGACCGAGCCCTTGGCGGTGTCGATGATCGATTGGCGGTCACGTTCGACGCGGCGCCGGTAGTTGGCGAACTCCGCCGACACCCGCTGCAGGTCCGCGGTCCGCTCGTCGAGCTGCGCCTGCAGCGCGGCGGCCGGATCGTCCGCGGGAACGTCCCCGGTCGGGGCGCCCCCCGCGTCAGCGGCATCGGCTGCGGTGCCGTCGGCATCGCTGTCGGTCAACGGCGGGGCGTCGTCGACGATCTCGGCCTCGACCGCCTCGGCGGCCTGCTCGGCCTCGTCGTCAGCGCCGGCCCACGCCGCCTTCTCGGAGGCGTCGGTCTGCTCGGGGCGGGTCACTTGGACTCACCCTTCGACTCGTCCTCGTCGACCACCTCGGCATCGACCACGTCGTCGTCGGCCGAGCCTGCACCCGACGCGTCGCCGGCCTCGGCACCCTCGGCCGCGGAGGCCTCGTAGATGGCCTGGCCGACGGCCTGCGCCTCGGTGTTGACCTTCTCGACCGCGGACTTGATGGCGTCGACGTCCGAGCCCTCGAGGGCGGTCTTGGCGTCGGCGATCGCGGCCTGGAGCGACTCCTTCTTGTCGGCCGGGATCTTGTCCTCGTTCTCCGAGACGAACTTCTCCGTCTGGTAGATCGTGGACTCGGCCTGGTTGCGGGCGTCCGCCTCCTCGCGACGCTTGTGGTCCTCGGCGGCGTGCTCCTCGGCGTCCTTGATCATCTGGTCGATCTCCTCCTTGGACAGGCCGGAGCCGTCCTGGATGATGATCGTGTTCTCCTTGCCGGTGCCCTTGTCCTTGGCGGTCACGTGGACGATGCCGTTGGCGTCGATGTCAAAGGTGACCTCGATCTGCGGCACGCCACGCGGCGCGGGGGCGATACCGGCGAGCTCGAACGAACCGAGCAGCTTGTTCTGCGCCGCCATCTCGCGCTCGCCCTGGAAGACCTGGATCTGCACGGACGGCTGGTTGTCGTCGGCGGTCGTGAAGGTCTCCGAACGCTTGGTCGGGATCGTGGTGTTGCGCTCGATGAGCTTGGTCATCACGCCACCCTTGGTCTCGATGCCCAGCGACAGCGGGGTCACGTCGAGCAGCAGGACGTCCTTGACCTCACCGCGGAGCACGCCGGCCTGCAGCGCGGCACCCACGGCCACGACCTCGTCCGGGTTGACGCCCTTGTTGGGCTCCTTGCCGCCGGTGAGCTCCTTGACCAGGTCGGTCACGGCGGGCATACGGGTCGAACCGCCGACCAGCACGACGTGGTCGATGGAGCCGACCGAGATGCCGGCGTCCTTGATCACGGCCTGGAACGGGTTGCGGCAGCGATCGAGCAGGTCCTGCGTGATCTTCTGGAACTCGGCGCGCGAGAGCGTCTCGTCCAGGAAGAGCGGGTTCTTGTCCGCGTCGACGGTGATGTACGGGAGGTTGATCGAGGTGGACTGCCCGCTGGACAGCTCGATCTTGGCCTTCTCGGCCGCCTCGCGCAGGCGCTGCAGGGCCATCTTGTCCTTGGTCAGGTCGATGCCGTTCTGCGCCTTGAACTTGTCGACGAGCCAGTTGACGATCCGCTGGTCCCAGTCGTCGCCACCGAGGTGGTTGTCGCCCGAGGTCGCACGGACCTCCACGACGCCGTCGCCGATGTCGAGCAGGGAGACGTCGAAGGTGCCGCCACCGAGGTCGAAGACCAGGATGGTCTGCTCCTTGTCGCCCTTGTCGAGGCCGTAGGCCAGGGCTGCCGCGGTGGGCTCGTTGACGATGCGCAGGACGTTGAGTCCCGCGATCTGACCGGCGTCCTTGGTGGCCTGACGCTGGGCGTCATTGAAGTAGGCCGGAACGGTGATGACGGCGTCGGTGACGTCCTCACCGAGGTAGGACTCGGCGTCGCGCTTGAGCTTCTGCAGCGTGCGGGCGCTGATCTCCTGCGGGGTGTAGGTCTTGCCGTCGATCGAGTCCGACTTCCAGTCCGTGCCGATGTGGCGCTTGACCGAGCGGATGGTGCGGTCGACGTTGGTGACCGCCTGGTTCTTCGCCGGCTGACCGACGAGGACCTCGCCGTTCTTGGCGAACGCGACGACCGACGGGGTCGTGCGCGCGCCCTCGGCGTTGGCGATGACCGTGGCGTCGCCGCCCTCGAGGACCGCGACGGCCGAGTTGGTGGTGCCGAGGTCGATGCCTACTGCACGTCCCATGATGTTCTCCTTCTACTGACGTGTACGGGTTCTCTCTAAGCGGACCCGGCTCAAGGCTCGGATCGATGGCTCCACCCTGCCTGCCGGTGGCCTGCCGCGTCAACCCGAGTTGAGCCTGGCCCGCTGAGGTTTGTCGCCCCGTATAACCCCCACTCTGTCGAATCCATTCCGGCGGTGGCGCAGCTCACACCATTGATTGAGCCCGCCGGGCTCAACAACGGGAAGAGCGCCCCGGCCGCCGCCTCTCGGCGGTGCGGCTCGGAGCGCTCTTCGTATGGGAAGGGGAAGGTGCGGGAAGGAGAAGGAGGTACGACGACGACGAGGTCCGCCGTCACCCGGATCAGATCAGATGACACCCTGCGCGAGCATGGCGTCGGCGACCTTGCGGAACGCGGCGATGTTCGCCCCGGCCACCAGGTCACCCGGGGCGCCGTACTCCTCGGCGGTCGCCGCCGCGGTGGCGTGGATGGAGGTCATGATGCGGTCGAGCTCGGAGTCCACCCGCTCGAAGTCCCACAGCAGCCGACCGGCGTTCTGCCGCATCTCGAGACCGCTGGTGGCCACGCCGCCGGCGTTGGCGGCCTTGGCGGGCCCGAAGAGGATGCCGGCCCGGTGGATGACCTCCACCGCCTGCTCCGTGCACGGCATGTTGGCGCCCTCGGCGATCACGCGGCACCCGTTCTTGGCGAGCGTGCGCGCCTCCTCGGCGTCGAGCTCGTTCTGGGTGGCACAGGGCAGCGCGATGTCGCACTCCACGTCCCACACGGAACCGGTCTCCAGGTAGGTGCAGTTGCCCCGCTCCCGGGCGTAGGCCGACAGCCGTTCGCGGCGGACCTCCTTGACGTCCAGGAGCAGGTCCAGGTCGAGACCGTCCTCGTCGTGGACGTAGCCCTGACTGTCCGAGCAGGCCACGACGGTCGCGCCGAGCTGGGCCGCCTTCTTGGCCGCGTAGATCGCGACGTTGCCGGAGCCGGAGACGACCACCCGGGAGCCCTCGAGGCTGTACTCGGTGTCGCGGAGCATCTCGCGGACGAAGTAGACGAGCCCGTAGCCGGTCGCCTCGGTGCGCGCCCACGAGCCGCCGTAGCCGACGCCTTTGCCCGTGATGACGCCCGCCTCGTTGCGGCCGGTCACCTTCCGGTACTGGCCGTACAGGTACCCGATCTCGCGCCCGCCCACGCCGATGTCACCGGCCGGGACGTCGAGGTCGGCACCGATGTGGTGCGCGAGCTCGGACATGAAGGACTGGCAGAAGCGCATCACTTCCGCGTCGCTGCGGCCGTGCGGGTCGAAGTCCGAACCGCCCTTGCCGCCGCCCAGGCCGAGACCGGTGAGGGCGTTCTTGAAGACCTGCTCGAACCCGAGGAACTTCAACGTGTCCTCGTCCACGGACTTGTGGAAGCGCAATCCGCCCTTATACGGGCCGAGATCGGAGCTGAACTGCACACGGAAGCCCCGGTTGACCTGGACCGCGCCGGCGTCGTCGACCCACGGCACCCGGAAGGACACCACGCGCTCGGGCTCGATGATCCGCTTGAGGATCCCGCCCTCGACATATTCCGGGTGCTGCTTGACCACGGGTGCGAGCGACTCCAGCACCTCGTGCACGGCCTGCCGGAAGAGGTGCTGTCCGGGATTGCGTCGCACCACGGTGTCAAGGGCGTCGTGAAGTGCGGCGTCAGCGTCGGACATGGGACCTCCGGGTAATAAGTCTTTGGTGATGACGCGTACGTCGTTGCCGAAGAGGCAGCCTAGCGGTAGGGCCCGCGATTCTCCGACTCAGCGTCGTCACATCAATCGACAATCGAATCCCACTAATCACACGTGTCACACTGGACTCACTAATCACATCTCCGTAATCTGAGCCGCGACAACCCGAGCCACTGCCGGTCGACGCGCCGTCGCCCAGCCGTGCATTCCGGAAGGCCATCATGCGTATCACCTCGAAGTTCGCCGCCGTCGCCGCCGCCGCGGCACTGGTGGTCACCGCGACCCCTGCCGGCGCGGCCCCCTCCCCCACACCCGGTAACCCGGCTCCGTCCGCCTCCCGACCCGCCGTCGCACAGCCCCTGCCGGCGTTGGCCGATGCCCTCGGTCCGGAGCTGACCTCACTCGTCGAGGCACTGCGACGTGATCTCGGGCTCACTCCCGAGCAGTTCCTCGCCCAGGCCGGCATCGGGGAACGTCTGGCCGAGGCCCGTCCCCGGTGGGAGCAGCAGTTCCGTCAGTCGTTCGGCGGCGTCTGGCTGGACGAGGAGGGCACCGGCCTGGTCGGCGTGGTGGCCGGCGCCGCCGGAGACGAGCTGCGCGACGAGGCCACCCGGTCTGGGTTCACGGTCAAGGATGTGGCGCTGACCACGATTGAACTCGAGGCGCGCGAGCGTCAGGTCATCAAGATCATCGAGGGCACCCCCGAGGACATGCAGGACCTCGTCACCGACGTCCGCGTCGATCCCACCCGCAACGCGGTCGTCGTCACGACCCGCGGCGGCGAGGCCGCGCAGCTCGGCAACCTCGACGCCCGACTGCGGGACCTCGCCGAGATCGACATGATCGAGGCCCCTGACCCGGCGTTCGACACGGCCCCGTTCGGCAGCGAGGGGGGCACCGGGTCCGACGGCGAGCCGACCGTCGACGGCATCGTGCCGGCCACCACCCGCGCGGACGACCCGGACGGGACCGGCGCGGCGCCCGGTAGCGGCGGCGACTCCGGCTCGCTCGGCAGCCTGGCCCTGCTCAATGACGCCGGCCTCGTCCCCGAGGGCCCCATGCGCACGGTCATCGACCTCCTCGCCGGCCTGACCCCCGGCACCGGGTCGATCATCGACGGGATGATGGCCCAGACCATGGTCGACCCCGGCACCCCCGTGCCCGAGGACCAGCCGCGGGCCATCGAATCGGTCCCCGCTCCGGCGGGGCCCGTCACGGGCGGTACCGGGTACCAGGTGGGCGTCCCGGGAGGAATCCTCGAGTGCTCGACCGGGTTCAACGGTGAACTGGACGGCAAGCCCGTCGTCATCACCGCCGCGCACTGTGCCGGCGCCGACGGCACCCGCGCGGCCCTCGCCGACGGCGAGGAGTTCGGCACCATGACCCGCAGCGAGCGGGAGGGCATCGACACCGCCCTCATCGCGGTCGACGACGACGTGGCGGACCGGTTCCGCACCAACCTGGTGGGAGACGGGCCGGACAGCACCCAGGGGATCATCGGCACCGCGGACCCGGTCGTCGGCCAGAAGGCCTGCAAGACGGGGTTCCGGACCGGCTTCTCCTGCGGCACGATCTCGCAGGTCGGCACGACAATCGACGTGGCGGGCACGCGCACCATCTCGAACGCCTTCACCGTGGACCTGTGCGCCCTGCCCGGCGACAGCGGCGGCGTCGTCTTCTCCGGCGACCGGGCCCTGGGTATCTCGAGCGCGTCCAACGTCGCGGACTCCGTCACCTGCGCCGACGCCGATGCCGTGGCCCGGACGGCCGGGTTCACCCCGCGCCTGTCGGCCGTCCCGATCGCCGACGTCCTCGCCGCACACCCCGGGCTGACGCTCCGGACCAACTGATCCTCCCCTTCCACGCGGGCCCCGCCTGCGAGTGGAGTCTGCTCCGGTAAGGGCAGCCTCAACTCGGCAGACGGGGCCCGCGTGGCTTACCTTTGACCTCGACACAGTCGACGGGCGCCCACAGGGTCCTATGAGTGCTCGTGCGTCGAGAAGTGCGACGAAAGGCCGCGAACCATGTCAGGCGTGACCATCACACTCGGGACGATCGGCGTCCTGCTCAGTCTGTTCTGCTGGGCATCCTTCATAGGCGGCGTCACCCGCATGGTGCGCAGCCTGTTCCTGGGACAGAAGGACGGATTCGACCGGCTGCGGCCGATCCTGCCCCGATTGAAGAACGTCATCGTCGAGGTGGGCGCCCACACCCGGATGGCCCGCAAACGTTCGGTGGGCTTCTTCCACTGGTTCGTCATGGTGGGCTTCCTGCTCGGCTCGATCGTCTGGTTCGAGGCCTACATCCAGACGTTCAACCCCCGCGGCGGCTGGCCCTGGCTGTCCGACCAGGTCTGGTGGCACGCGATTGACGAGTTCCTGGGCCTGGGCACCGTCATCGGCATCACTGTCCTGATCATCATCCGCCAGGTCAACCAGCGGAAGGGCCTCAACCGCTTCGAGGGCTCCGACCGTAAGGCCGCGTACTTCGTCGAGATCGTCGTGCTCCTCGAGGGCCTCGGCATGGTCTTCGTCAAGGCCGGCAAGCTCGCCCTGCAGGCCGAGGAGGGCCACCACTTCCACTGGGCCACCGACTGGGTCTCCGGTCCGCTCTCGACCCTCCTGCCCGCCAACGAGCTCATGGTCTCGATCTTCGCGCTGATCAAGCTGCTCTCGGGCATGGTCTGGCTGTACGTGGTGGGCCGCAACATCACCTGGGGCGTCGCCTGGCACCGCTTCGCGGCGTTCTTCAACATCTACTTCAAGCGTGAGGCCGACGGCCGCACCGCGCTCGGCCCGCTCAAGCCGATGACCATGGACGGCGTCCCGCTGACCATGGAGAAGATCGAGGAGCTCACCGAGGAGGACGAGGACTTCGAGCCGAAGCTCGGCGCCGGCGCCATCGAGGACTTCTCCTGGAAGGGCTGGCTCGACTTCTCGACCTGCACCGAGTGTGGCCGCTGCCAGGAGCAGTGCCCCGCCTGGAACACCGGCAAGCCGCTGAGCCCCAAGCTCATGATCATGTCCCTGCGCGACCACGGTGCCGCGAAGGCGCCGTACCTGCTCGCCGGTGGGCAGACCACGATGGGCGAGGAGACCGGACTGGTCGACGCCGAGGGCAACCCCGACGAGGCCAAGCTCGCCAAGATCCCGGAGGCGGCCCGCCTCGAGGCCCAGCGCCCCCTCGTCGGTCACACCACAGCGGACCTCTCCGACGACCCGATGGCCGCCGGCATCATCGACCCCGAGGCCCTGTGGTCCTGCACCACGTGTGGCGCCTGCGTCGAGCAGTGCCCGGTGGACATCGAGCACGTCGACCACTTCATCGATATGCGCCGCTACCAGGTCCTCATCGAGTCCGAGTTCCCGACCGAGCTCGCGGGCCTGTTCAAGAACCTCGAGAACAAGGGCAACCCCTGGGGCCAGAACAACTCCGGTCGCGACGAGTGGATGAACTCCCTCGACTTCGAGATCCCCGTGATCGGCAAGGACATCGAGGACTTCGCCGACACCGAGTACCTGTTCTGGGTGGGCTGTGCCGGCGCCTTCGAGGACCGCGCCAAGAAGACCACCCAGGCCGTGGCCTCGCTGCTGCACACCGCCGGTGTGAAGTTCGCGGTGCTGGGCCAGGGCGAGACCTGTACCGGCGACTCGGCCCGCCGCGCGGGCAACGAGTTCCTGTTCCAGATGCTCGCCCAGCAGAACATCGAGGTCATGAACGACGCGTTCGACGGCGTGCCCGCCGCGCAGCGCAAGGTCGTCGTGACGTGTGCCCACTGCCTCAACGCGCTGAAGAACGAGTACGGCGACTTCGGCGGCGACTACCAGGTGGTCCACCACACGCAGCTGCTCAACCGTCTGGTGCGCGAGAAGCGCCTCGTGCCGGTGGCCCCGATCGACGGTGGCGTCACCTACCACGACCCGTGTTACCTCGGCCGCCACAACCAGGTCTACGAGGCCCCGCGTGAGCTCATGGACGGCTCGGGCGTGACCCTCACGGAGATGCCCCGTCACGGCCAGCGGTCCATGTGCTGTGGCGCCGGTGGCGCGCGCATGTGGATGGAGGAGACGGTCGGCAAGCGGATCAACATCGACCGTGTCGACGAGGCCCTGTCGACCAAGGCCACGAAGATCGCCACGGGCTGCCCGTTCTGTCGCGTGATGCTCTCGGACGGGGCCACCGCCCAGACCGACGGCACCGAGCAGGAGGGCCAGGTCGAGGTCGTGGACGTCGCCCAGCTGCTCCTGGAGTCCGTCTCCCGTGACGGCGGCCTGCCCGAGCCTCGCGAGGCCGCGTGGCTGGAGCAGCCCACGCGTGAGAAGACGAAGGCGGAGAAGGAGGCCGAGCAGGCCGAGCGCGACGCCGCCGAGGCGGAGTCCGCCACGGCCGCCGCCCCCGCTGCCCCGGC
>NZ_JAALDT010000410.1:0-2197 GCF_014144995.1 Dietzia sp. DQ11-71
AGTCTGGCAGTGCGTGGCGCGTACCTCGAGGTGCTCGCCGATGCGGCAGGGTCCGTCGGTGTGATCGTGGCGGCGCTGCTCATGCGGGCGACCGGGTCGACGGTGTGGGACCTGGTGGTCGCGGTGGCGATCGCCGTGTTCATCGTGGTCCGCGCGGTGGTGCTCGGACGGCAGGTGGTCGCGGTCCTCGCCCAGCACGCACCCGTCGGAGTCGATCCGGTGGAGGTGGAGGCCCAGCTCGGAGCCCTGCGTGACGTCGAGGAGGTCCATGACCTGCACCTGTGGACACTGACCTCGGGAATGGACGTGGGTACCGTGCACCTGGTGGTCGACTCGGTCGCAGATCACTCAGAGGTGCTCGGCGAGGCTCGGCGCGTCCTCCTGGAGGAGCACGGGATCGAGCACGTGACGGTGCAGATCGAGACCGCCGGGGTCGTCGGTTGCCGCGAACTGGGGTGGTGAACCGTGCCCGAGGGTGATTCGGTGCACCGGGCTGCGGCGCGGGTCCGCGAGGCCCTCGCCGGCCGCACCCTGGACAGGAGCGAGCTCCGTGTACCGAGATTCGCCGCCGTCGATCTCGCGGGCAGGTCGGTGGTGACGGCCCGGTCCCGGGGGAAGCACCTCTTCGTCGTCGTCGGCCCCGACGATGAGGGCCGTGACCCCGTCACCCTCCACATCCACCTCAAGATGGAGGGCCGCATCCACGTCCTGCGTGCGGGGGACCGGTGGCGGTTCCCCGCGCACACCGTCCGGCTGCTCCTGCGTGCCGGTGACGTCGAGGTGGTGGGCACGGAACTCGGACTGCTCCGCGCACTGACCCCCGCCGAGGCCGACCGCGCCGTCAGCCACCTCGGGCCCGATCTCCTCAGCGCGGATTGGGACCCGGTGACGAGCACAGACGAGGTCGTGCGGAGGATCAGCGAGCGACCCACTCGTACGATCGGCGAGGCGTTGCTCGACCAGCGCAATCTGGCCGGGATCGGGACCGTCTACCGGGCGGAGCTGTGTTTCCTGCGCGGGGTGGACCCGCGGGATCCGGTCGAGGTCGTGCCGGACCTCCGTGCGATGGTCACACTGGCGCGGCGGATGCTGGTGGCCAACGCCGACCGCACAGTCCGGGTGACGACCGGCGACACCCGGCGCGGGCGCGAGCTGTGGGTGTACGGCCGCGACGGCAAGCCGTGCCGCCGGTGCGGGACCGAGGTGGAGACGTTCCGTCTCGGAGGACTCGCGGACCCGGACGAACCGAGCGACTCCCTGGATCGCATCGCCTACCGTTGCCCGTCCTGCCAGCCGCGTCGTGCCACACTGGGCGCATCGCCAACGGAGGAGAACTCGTGACCGACCGCAAAACGATTCTGATCACCGGTGCCAGCTCTGGCCTCGGGGAGGGAATGGCCCGCCGCTGGGCCGCGCAGGAGAAGAACCTCGCGCTGTGCGCGCGGCGCCTGGACCGCCTGGAGGAGCTCCGAGCCGAACTGCTGGCGGCGAATCCCTCGATCACGGTGGCGGTCCGCGAGCTCGATGTGGCTGACGGTGACGCGGTGGAGCGGGTGTTCGGCGAGCTGGACGCCGAGCTCGGCGGCATCGACCGGTTCGTACTCAACGCCGGGCTGGGCAAGGGCGCCTCGATCGGCACGGGGAAGGCACACGCCAACCGGGAGACCGCCATGGTGAACGTGGTGGGGACGCTGAACCAGGCCGAGGCGGCGATGGAGCGGCTCTTCACCCGGGGTGAGGGGCACCTGGTGTTCATCTCGTCGGTGAGTTCGTTGCGCGGCATGCCGAAGGCGCAGAACACCTACGGCGCGACCAAGGCGTTCGTCTCGGCCCTGGCGCAGGGTCTCTACGCCGAGCTGGACAGTGCGGGCAGCCGGATCAAGGTGACGGACATTCTCCCGGGGTATATCCGCACGGACATCAACCGGTCGGTGAAGACCGCGTTGATGACCGAGTTCGACGAGGGCGTCGACGCGCTGGTCAAGACGATCGACGCCGAGCCCACCCGCGCGCTGGTTCCCGCCAAGCCGTGGAAGGCGATCGGGCCGCTGCTCACGCTCCTGCCCGAGAAGATCAGCCGCCGCTTCGTCTGACCCACTGGTGGCCCCACCCGGGCCACGACGAGGGCCGCGCCGGTCATGCCCGGTGCGGCCCTCGTAGTGTCAGAAGGGTGGTGGGTCGATGAGTTCGTCGAGGC
>NZ_JAALDT010000411.1:0-2418 GCF_014144995.1 Dietzia sp. DQ11-71
CCGACTGCCGACCGTCCGACTGCCGACCGCCCGACTGCCGACCGCCCGGGATCAGCCCGTGGTCAGCACCATCTTGCCGGCGGTCCGACCGGTCTGGCCGCGACGATGCGCCTCGGCGGCCTGCTCCAACGGGAAGACCTCGGCGATCGTCGCCCGGAGCGCACCCTGTTCGACGAGCTCGGTGATCGAGACCAGGTCGTGGCGCGAGGAATCCACGAGCATCCGGACCGCACGCACCCCCAGCTCCTCGGCCTCCCGGAAGAAGTCGCCGGACCCCACGGGCAGGATCGACACCACGATCCCGCCGGGGCGCAGCGTCCGCAGGGAGTCGAGGGACGTCTGACCGCCGATCGTGTCGAGCACGGCGTCCACGTCGCTGACCGCCTCGGCGATGTCGACGTCGTGGTAGTCGATTGCCTCGTCGACGCCGAGCTCGCGCAGGAAGTCGTGCTTGCCGGCGCTGGCGGTGCCGATCACGTATGCGCCGCGGGCCTTGGCGATCTGGACGGCCACGTGCCCGACCCCGCCGGCGGCGGCGTGGATGAGCACCCGCTGACCCGGCTGGATGTCGGCGTACTCGACGAGCGCCTGCCATGCGGTCAGCGACACGAGCGGCAGGGCGGCGGCCTGCACGTGGTCGAGGGAGGCGGGCTTGGGGGCGAACCAGGCCGCGGGGGCGGCGACGTACTCGGCGTGGGCTCCGTGCCCGAACGGGTACGAGAGCATCCCGAACACCTCGTCGCCGGGGGAGAAGCGGGCGACGCCGATGCCCACCTCCTCGACCACACCGGACAGGTCCCAGCCGAGCACGAAGGGGGGCTTGCCGAGGAAGCCGCCGTTCTCACGGTGCTTCCAGTCGGTGGGGTTGACGCTGGCGGCCTCGACGCGGACGAGGACCTCGTTGGTGCGCGGGGTGGGGCGGGGGAGGTCGACGACGGCGAGGACGTCCGGCTCCCCGAGGGTGTCCTGGTGCACGGCGCGCATGGTGGTGTCATTGCTCATGGACCCAGGGTAGGCAGATTCCGCGGTCGCCGGTCGGGCGCAAAGCGGCGGGGCGACGTCAGAGCCGGTGCAGCTCGACGTCACCCAGCGCGCCGCCGTCGATGGTCGCGGTCATGTAGGTGCAGTGCGGTTGGCGACGCCGGTCGGTCGGGGAGCCCGGGTTGAGCAGTCGCAGGCCGCCCTGGCCGGACGCCCTCGGCGCGGTGGTGTCCCACGGGATGTGCGAGTGCCCGAACACCAGGACGTCGGTGTCCGGGTAGGCCTTGGCCATGCGTGTGTCGCGGCCCGCGGACGCGCCGGCCTCGTGCGTCACCACCAGACGCACGCCGTCGATCGTCTCGCGTGCCACCTCGGGCAGGCGCTCGCGCAGGTCCGGGCCGTCGTTGTTGCCCCAGCAGGCGATGAGTCGAGCCGAGCGTTCCTCCAACGAGTCGAGAAGCCCCACGTCCATCCAGTCGCCCGCGTGGATCACGATGTCCGCGGCGTCGACCTCGTCCCACACCCGCTCGGGCAGGTCGCGGGCCCGCGTGGGGACGTGGGTGTCGGCGATGAGCAGCAGGCGGGTGCCGGTGCCCCTGCCGCCCGTGACCCTGCCGCCTGAGACCCTGCCGCCCAAGACCCTGCCGTCCGCATGAGGCGCAGGGGTCACTCGGTCGCCTCGAGCACGACATCCTGACCGGCGATGTCGACGGTCATGCCGCCCGGCACCACCCGGACGCCGGTCAACTGGACCCCCTCGGGCAGTTCGGCCAGCGCCGAGTCCATCATCGAGACGGTCCCGCCGAGGAACTCGGAGGGCAGCGGGAAGCCGAGGATCGACGCCTGCTCCGGCTGCATCTCGAGGTCGCCACCGATGAGCCTCGGCGTCACGACCGCCTCGGCCAGGCCGCTGATCGAGACCCGCAGGGTGCCGGCGGCGGGGTCGGCGATGATCTCCTGGACCTGGATCAGCCCGCCGAGCAGGGTGTCGCCGGCCGCGCCCTCGGACTGGGCGGCGGCGGACATGGTCTGCTCGGAGACGAACGCGGTCCCGGTCAGCGAGTCCACGTAGGTCAGGTCGCCTTCGGTGCGCACGCCGTCGGCCCGGATGTCGATCTGCGGTGCCGGTCCGGTCGCGCCGTCGGCGGCCGAGCCGTCGGTGGTGATGCGCACGGAGCCGAGGTTGCCGTCGATGTAGGACAGGATCACCGGGCGCGCGCCGAGTTCGACCTGGGCGGGCGACCCCAGGCTGGCGGTCACCTCGTCACTCATGCGGTTCTTGATGGCGTTGCGCATGCCGAACTCGAGACCGACCAAGGCCGCGACGAGACCGACGGCGAGAAGCGCCGCGATGAGCGCGATGAGTGGTCCGCGTCCCCGCCGGCTCCCGCCGTCAGCGCCGGATCCGCCCGAGCCGGGCCCGCCCGGGCCGCGCCC
>NZ_JAALDT010000412.1:0-2642 GCF_014144995.1 Dietzia sp. DQ11-71
GCGTGGCCACGGATCGCCCGCAACCACCGTCGGTACCGGGCGGACGGCCCGACCCCGGCGGACAGATCCGTGACGAGGTCCCGACCGGCCGCGCCGCCGCCGACGACCTCCCGACAGGCCGCGGTGAGACGGTCGACGTCCCGCTGGTCCGGGACGATCAGGAGGACCTGGAGCCCACGACGTCGCAGGGAGTCGGCGAGGGTCGCCAGGGCCCGGGCCCAGTCCCGTCCCGGCGGGACCGTCCACACCCCGCGGGCGGGGACGGCGCCGGTCGCGGCCTCGAGGAACCTCGCGACCATCGGGTGGTCGCCCCACCCCTCCGGCATCTCTACCGGCCCCACCGACACCCCCAGGGGCGGCCCCGGCTCGGGAACGGACTTCTCGGCGGCCGCATGGCGCGGCGGGATCGCCAACCGGATCACGTCCGAGCGCATGCCCACCCACCGCCGCGCCACCAGGTCGACCAACCGGAGCAGAGCCGGGGTGAGGATGGGCTCGGGTGAGACGACGCGTTCCAGCCAGGCGAGATCCCCCTGGTGATCGGTCTGCGCGCGCCGCTCGACGAGGAAACCGTCGACCAGCCGGCCGGCGAACCTCACCCTCACCCGCACGCCCGGGACCGCCTCGGCGGAGAGGGACTCGGGGACCAGGTAGTCGAACTCCCGGTCGAGATGGAAGACCCCGAGCAACGGCAGGACCCGGGCCACGGGGGCATCGGCCGCCGCGACCCGGGTCGCTGGGCGCGTGGTGGTCACGTGCGGGATCCTCGCACCCCGCTACGACACACGGGGTGACGGCGTCAGAGTCCGGCGGCCTGCTTGAGTTCGTCGACGCGGTCGGTGCGCTCCCAGGGCAGGTCGATGTCGGTGCGGCCGAAGTGTCCGTAGGCGGCCGTGGGGGCGTAGATCGGACGCTTGAGGTCCAGGTCGCGGATGATCGCACCGGGCCGCAGGTCGAACACCTCGGTCACCGCCTGCTGGAGTCGGTCGATGTCGACCTTCTCGGTGCCGAACGCCTCGACGAACAACCCGACCGGGGCGGCCTTGCCGATGGCGTAGGCGACCTGGACCTCGACGCGCTCGGCCAGGCCGGCGGCGACGATGTTCTTGGCGACCCAGCGCATGGCGTAGGCGGCGGAGCGGTCCACCTTGGACGGGTCCTTGCCGGAGAAGGCGCCGCCACCGTGGCGGGCCATGCCGCCGTAGGTGTCGACGATGATCTTGCGTCCGGTCAGGCCGGCGTCGCCCATCGGGCCGCCGAGGACGAACCGGCCGGTCGGGTTGACCAGCAGCCGGAAGTCGGCGGTGTCGATCCCGCCGGCGGCCTCGGCCAGGACCGGGTCGATCACGTGCTGCGTGAGGTCGTCGCGCAGGGTGGTCTCCAGGTCGACGCCGTCGGCGTGCTGGGTGGAGATGACGATGGTGTCCAGCCGGACCGCGCGGTCGCCGTCGTACTCGATGGTGACCTGGGTCTTGCCGTCCGGCCGCAGGTAGGCCAGCGTGCCGTCCTTGCGCACCTCGGTCAGCCGCCGCGAGAGGCGGTGGGCCAGCGCGATGGGCAGTGGCATGAGCTCGGGGGTGTCCGAGCAGGCGTAGCCGAACATCAGGCCCTGGTCGCCGGCACCCTGGCGGGCGATGGCGTCCTCGACCGAGTCGGTGGAGGTGCGGGCCTCGTGGGAGGTGTCCACGCCCTGGGCGATCTCCGGCGACTGCTGCCCGATCGAGATCGACACGCCGCAGGAGACGCCGTCGAAACCCTTGTCCGAGGAGTCGTAACCGATCTCGACGATCTTGTCGCGGATGAGCTGCGGGATCTCCACGTAACCGGTGGTCTTGACCTCGCCGGCCACGTGGACCATGCCGGTGGTGACCATCGTCTCCACGGCCACGCGGGCCGCCGGGTCCTGCTCCAGCATCGCGTCCAGGATCGAATCTGAGATCGCGTCACAGATCTTGTCCGGATGCCCCTCGGTCACGGACTCGCTGGTGAACAGCCGACGTGCCTGCGTCACAGTGGTTCTCTCTTCCATGGTGGGATCGCGTGTGATCGTTGCCGATCGCGTGGGGACAGACTAGTCGGTGCGGTCTGCGTCACTCCGCCCGGTCCGCCCGCGAGCGATCCCCACGATCGCGTCGAGTAGACGGTCGGCCAGGAGGTCCTTGCTGGCGCGCTCGAGGGCCGTCTCGCCGCCGCCCGAATCGAGGATCCAGCCGCCGTTGACGTCCTGTCCGAAGGTGGTGTCCCGGCCGACCTCGTTGACGACGAGGAGGTCGCACCCCTTGCGGGCGAGCTTGGCTCGGCCGTGCTCGAGGACCGTGCCCGACGCGTCGCCGGTCTCGGCGGCGAAACCGACCAGCACGCAGTCGGCCGGGACGTCCCCCGCCGCGCGCGCGGCGACCAGGTCGGCGAGGATGTCCGGGTTCCGCTCCAGTCGAATCTCCGCGGGCTCCGATCCGCTGCCCTTCTTGAGCTTTGAGTCGGAGACGTCGGTCGGCCGGAAGTCGGCGACGGCGGCGGCCTTGACGACCACGTCCGCCCGCGCGGCCGCGCGCAGCGTCTGCTCCCGCAGTTCGAGGGCGGACTCGATGTGGACGACCTCGACGGCGGGCGGGGTCGGCAGATCGGAGGACGTCACCAGGGTC
>NZ_JAALDT010000413.1:0-2768 GCF_014144995.1 Dietzia sp. DQ11-71
GAGGCCGTGCGCAGGATCCCGTGCACGGCCTCGGCCACGGACCGAGCCCCGGCGGCGGCGCCGGCTCCGGCCCCGGCGTCGACAGCGCCCAACTGCCGGAGCCCCTCGAGCCCGTGCGAGAGCGTGTACATGCCCGAGGGGAACGAGGAGTCGGTGAACTGCAGGGCCAGCAGAAGCGTCGACAGTTCGGCACGGCCCGCGCCCTGCACAGGGCCCGCAGGGCAGCCGCCGGCCGCGTCGTCGTCGTCGTGGTCGTCGTGGTCGTCGTGGTCGTGGTGGTCGGTCATCACGCGAGGTAGTGCAGCTGGGCCAGCGGCAACGTGGTGGCGGGGGCGATGGTGGCGGGCTCGCCGTCGACGGTCACCACGTAGGTCTCGGGATCCACCTCGATCGTCGGGCAGCGGTCGTTGCGGACCATGTCCTTCTTGCCGATCCCCCGGCAGCCACGCACGGGCAGGCACGGCGAGGTCAGGCCCAGCTCCTCGGGCACGCCGGCCTCGATCGCGGCGGCGGACAGGAACGTCACCCGCGTGGACTGCAGCGCCCCGCCGTACGCGCCGAACATCGGGCGGTAGATCACCGGCTGCGGCGTGGGCAGCGACGCGTTGGGATCGCCCATCGGCGCCCACACGATCATCCCGCCCTTGATGATCAACGACGGCTTGGCGGCAAACGAGTCGACCGGCCACAACACGAGATCGGCGAGCTTGCCGGGTTCGATCGAGCCGAGGTGGTCGGCGATGCCCGCGGCGATGGCGGGGTTGATGGTCATCTTGGCGACGTAGCGCAGGACGCGCTCGTTGTCGTTGCGGTCGCTGTCCTCCGGCAGCGGACCCCGCTCGACGCGGCAGTGGTGGGCGGTCTGGAACGCGCGCTGCCACGACTCCCCGATCCGGCCCATGGCCTGCGAGTCCGAGGAGAAGATCGAGATGATCCCCTCGTCGTGCAGGACGGTCTCGGCGGCGATCGTCTCGGCGCGCACGCGGGAGTCGGCGAAGCTCACGTCCTCCGGGATGTCGTGCGACAGGTGGTGGCACACCATGACCATGTCCAGCAGTTCGTCCACCGAGTTCACGGTGTACGGCAGCGTCGGGTTGGTCGAGGCGGGCAGGACGTTGGGCTCGCCGCACACCCGCAGGATGTCGGGGGCGTGGCCGCCGCCTGCGCCCTCGGAGTGGAACGTGTGGATGGTGGAATCGCCGAACGCGGCACGCGTGTCCTCGTAGAAGCCCGACTCGTTGAGGGTGTCGGTGTGGATCGCGACCTGCACGTCGTACTCGTCCGCGACCTCCTGCACGCAGCGGATCGCCGCAGGCGTGGTGCCCCAGTCCTCGTGGATCTTCAGCCCCGCCGCGCCGGCCACGATCTGCTCGACCGCCGACTCGGGCTGCGACGTGTTGCCCTTGCCCAGCACCCCGATGTTCACCGGCAGCCCGTCGGCGGCCTGCAGCATCCGCCCGATGTTCCACGCGCCCGGCGTGCAGGTGGTGCCCTTGGTGCCCTCCGCCGGGCCGGTGCCGCCGCCGAACAGGGTGGTCACGCCGTTGCTCAAGGCTTCCTCGACCTGCTGTGGCGCGATGTAGTGGATGTGGGTGTCCACGCCGCCGGCGGTGACGATCTTGTGCTCACCCGCCACCACCTCGGTGCCGGGCCCGATCACCAGCTCCGGATGCACCCCGTCCTGCAGGTGCGGGTTGCCTGCCTTGCCCACGGCCACGATCCGCCCGTCGCGCACACCGATGTCGCCCTTGACCACACCGAGCACCGCGTCGACGATGATCGCGCCCGTGATCACCAGGTCCAACGCGCCCGACGCCCGCGTGCCCGCCGGGTCCTGCGCCATCCCGTCGCGGATCGCCTTGCCGCCGCCGTAGACGGCCTCGTCGCCGTAGCCGCTGCTGCCGTCGGTGGTCACCGCGTTGTGGTCGGTGGCGATCTCGATCACCAGGTCGGTGTCGGCCAACTGAAGTCGGTCGCCGACCGTGGGTCCGTAGATATCGGTGTAGGTGGCGCGCGGTAGCACGGTCGGCGGGCCCTCGGCTGCGGGCATACGGTCCGGGGCGGGCGCGACCTCGTCGTCGTCGTTGTTGTCAGGGCTGTCGCCGCCCCCGCCGCTGTGCAGGAACCCCCCGGCGACCATCCGCTCCAGCGCGCGCTCGCGCACGGCCGGGTCGTCGAGCGGGCCGTCGACCAACCCGGAGAACCCGTGGCACACGCGCTCGCCCGCGAAGTCGACCAGTCGCACCGTCCGCGTCTGGCCCGGTTCGAAGCGCACCGCCAGGCCCGCGCCGATCGCCAGGTGCCGCCCGTACGCCGCGATCCGGTCGAAGCGCAGCTCCCGGTTGGCCTCGAAGAAGTGATAGTGCGAACCCACCTGGACGGCGCGGTCGCCGGTGTTGGTCACGCGCACCTCGATGGTCGCGCGGCCGGCGCCCAGCTCGATGTCCCCGTCGCCGTAGAGGTAGTGCACCGAACCGGACATGTGTGGCTCCTGGGGTCGTCGGGGTGGGGTGAGTCGGGGTGGAGTGGCTGGGGTGGCTAGTGGGAGTGGGTGTAGACGGAGCCGTCGGCGGCGACGTGCGAGTGGGCGTACCCGTGGCCGTCCTCGGCGTCGAGGGCGGCGTCGATGCCGTCGTCGCCGTGGTCGAGCCGGTGCACGGCCTCGCGGACGCGGGTGTCGATCACGCTGCGCAGCACGGCCGGGCCGAACAGGTGCTCGCCCTCGCCGGGCAGCTCGAGTCCGGTGACCGGCGCGGGGGCGAGGGTCG
>NZ_JAALDT010000414.1:0-3247 GCF_014144995.1 Dietzia sp. DQ11-71
GCCGCGACGGTTCAGTTGGCGGCGCTGCCGTCGAGGCCCGACCCGGTGAACTTCTCCAACACGGGGGCCTCGTGGGTGATGGTGCCGTCCTCGACGCTCTCCCGGTAGGCGAGGTTGCCCACGCGGTTCGCGATCACCGGCGCCGTGCACACGGCGACGATCGCGGCCAGCACGAGCATGCCCAGGTCGATGTCCGGGAAGATCCGGATCCCGGCGCCGAGCAGGATCAGCACGAGGCCGAGGACCTGCGGCTTGGCGGCCGGGTGCATGCGGCTGAGGGTGTCGCGGAAGCGGACGAGGCCGATCGCGCTGGCAAGTGTCAGCAGCGCCCCGGCGAGGACGAACAGTGCGGAGATGATCTCCACCAGGTCGTTGGTCATGGGAGGGCCTCCTCGGGCGATCCGACGGTGTCGTTCACGCGGAAACGGGCCACGGACACCGAGCCGAGGAACGCCACGAGGGCGAGCGCGACGAGCGCGGCGGCGGGGGTGGTGTCCTTGGACCAGGCGATGTAGACACCGATGCCACCCTGGGCGACCGCGACGAGCGCATCCAGGGAGATCAGGCGGTCGAGGGTGTTGGGGCCGCCGACGAGCCGGATCATCGTGGCGAACAGCGCGGCCGTCAGCGCGATGATGGCCAGACTCCACAGGATGAGCGAGATGATGTTCACCGGGGGGCCTCCTGTTCCGGGGTGGGGCCGTCCGCGTCGTCCGCGTGGTGTGCCGCGTGCTCGGCTGCGGCCTGCTCTGTTTCGGCCTGCTCTGCTTCGACTCGTGCAGCTCCGGGCTCGTCTGCGTCGGTGTGGTCTGCGGGGGGGTGGTCTGCGGCGGCGTGAGCTGGCGCGGCTTGGTTAGCGGCGTGGGGTGCGGATTCCGCGGAGTCCGCGGTGCCCACGGTCGTCGGGGCGCTGTCGGCGGGTGCGGAGTAGTGCTCCGGGCTCGGCTTCCAGTCCTCGTCGCGCTCGAAGGCGCGCTGGTAGAGCGTCTCGATGTGCGCGGTCTGGGATCGGAAATGCTCCACGGCGTCGTCGGTTCCGGTGTTCAGTACGTGGATGTAGACGTAGCGGGCCGCGGGATCGACGCGGACGACGATGCCGCCCGGCATGAGGTTGAGGGTGTTGACGGCCAGGGCCAGGGTGAAGTCGGACTTCAGCCGCATCGGGGCGCGCAGCACGGCGGAGCGGGGGGGAGCCTGGGGCCGGACCGACAGCCAGGCGACGGCGAACGACGAGCGGACCAGGTAGTAGGCCACCACGAGCACCAGCCACACCATCGACACCGGCCGCAGCAGACCCTCGACGGGGACGCGGGGGAGCGGGAGGACGGCCATCACCACGGTCGCGACGATGAGTCCGGCGGCGATGGTGCCGATGTCGATGCTGCCCCACAGCAGGACCCAGGTGAATGCCAGCCACAGGGTCATGAACAGGCGGGCGCCGAGCACCCGCGGCTCCAACGTCATCTTCCGGGCCATGTCAGCGCACCCCCGTCACGGAGTCGACGAAGCGTTCGGGTGTGGCGTCGGTGGGGACGGTCACGAGGTACTCGACACGCTCCCGCAGACTCTCGGCGGCGCCGTCGGTGACCGCGAGCAGCGGGCCGGCGAAGACGGTCATGAGAAGCGAGACGACGATGAGCGCCCACGTCGGGGCCAGCATGCTCCACGGCATCCGCCCGACCTCGTCGCGCTCGTCGAACTCGACATACTCGTCGGACGGCAGCAGTGCGAGCGGCTTGGCCAGCGCGATCGCGCCCTCGGGGGCGTCCGCCCGGGGCCGCCAGAACGCCTTGGACCACACGCGCACGACCACGTACAGCGTCAGCAGGCTGGTGACCATGGCGCCGGCGACGAGCACCCACATGAGGACCCCGCCGACCTCTGCGCCGGCCTGGACCACGGCGAGCTTGCCGACGAAGCCGGAGAACGGCGGGATCCCGCCCAGGTTGAGCGCCGGGATGAGGAACGTGACGGCGAGGACCGGGCTGACGACGCCGAGGGACCCCAGCCGCCGGAGGGAGGACGACCCCGCCTGCCGTTCGATGAGGCCCACGACCAGGAACAGTGTGGTCTGCACGACGATGTGGTGGCCGACGTAGTAGATCGCGGCGCTCAGCCCGGACTCGGTGGACAGGGCGACCCCGAAGATCATGTAGCCGATGTGGCTGACCAGGGTGAACGACAATATCCGCTTGATGTCCGACTGGGCGATCGCACCGAGGATCCCCACGACCATCGTCAACAGGCCGGCCACCAGGAGGACGCCGTCCATGCTGCCCCCGGGGAACACCAGGGTGTGGAAGCGGATGATCGCGTAGACGCCGACCTTGGTGAGCAGACCGGCGAACACGGCGGTGACCGGGGCGGGCGCGGTCGGGTACGAGTCGGGCAGCCACGTGGACAGCGGGAACACGGCGGCCTTGATGCCGAACGCCACGAGGAACACGGCGAAGATGGTGTGCCGCAGGCCGTCCGGGACCTCGGTCATCCGGGTGGCGATCTGCGCCAGGTTGAGCGTTCCGACGGCGGAGTAGGTCAGTGCGATGCCCAACAGGAAGACCATGGAGGACACCATCGACACGACGGTGTACGACACGCCCGCGCGCACACGTTCCTGGCTGGCACCCAGCGTGAGCAGGACGTAGGACGCGGCCAGCAGCATCTCGAACCCGACGAACAGGTTGAACAGGTCGCCGGCGATGAACGCCGCGTTCAGGCCGGCGGCCAGCGCGAGGTAGGTCGGCAGGAAGACCGAGGTCGGCTGGTCGCCGTCACCGTCGCGGACACCCTGGCCGACGGCGTAGATGATGACCGTCAGCAGGATCACGGCGGATACGCACAGCATCAGCGCGCTGAGCCGGTCCGCGACCAGGGTGATGCCGACCGGGGCGTCCCAGCCTCCCACCTGGACGGTGTGCATCCCGTGTTGTTCGGTCAGCACCAGCAGGATGCCGGAGATGACCAACACCCCGGTCAGGGTGGCGATCGTGATGACGTTCTGCACCCGCGGTCGGCGGGAGACCACCAGACAGAGGGCGGCCGCCAGCATCGGGGCGAGGACGACCGACGGGATGAGGTAGCCGAAGAGTTCTGGGGAGATCACAGGTCCTCCTCCTTTCCGGCGTCCTTGTTGCGCTTCACGCGTCGATCGATCCGTCGGGCCTCCGCCTCGGCTCGGGCCCGTGCCTCCGCGCGAGCGTCGGCCTCGGCTCTGGCCCGGGCTTCCGCGCGGGCTTCGGCGGCGGCC
>NZ_JAALDT010000415.1:0-5390 GCF_014144995.1 Dietzia sp. DQ11-71
CGCCGGCGATGGCGGCCATGAACGCGTCCTTGGCCAGGGACATGCCCTCCTGGCTGGGGCGGATGCCGTCGGCCTCGGTCATGGTGGGGTTGCGGAAGTACATCGCGAGCAGGCCGGCGGAGAAGACGCCGAGGGCGGCGCCGGCGATCTGGCGGGGCACGACCGGGGTGAGGAGGGCGGCGCCGATGCCGATCTCGGAGTAGGCGACGAACTTGCCGAAGGAATCGGGATCCATGTTGTTCACGGCGGGCACTCCCGTCGCGGCGAAGCCCTGTAGACCCTGGGCGGCCTCGGTCGGCATGCCGCGCTTGCTCAGGCCGGAGTTGAGGACGAAGGCCCCGGTGACTCCACGGAGGATGGCGTTGGACAGACTCACTGTGTTTCTCCCTCTGGTGCGGTGACGGTCGACGAAATCGAAGTTGTTGATACGACACTTTGGTGACGTGACATCAAAGAGGGTAACGCACAGAGCGGCGTCCGTAATCCCGCGGGGGGGACGGCCGGGCCGGATGCGGGGGAGGCCCGTTGGTGGAAAGGTGCTTGGTATGAGTACGAGCAGCCGCGACATCACCGACAAGCCCCACACGGATGCCGACCCCGACACCGGCAAGCCCGAGTCGCCCACCAAGCTCACCGGCGGAGCCTGGAAAGTCGGCCTCAAACGCGCCGCAGGGGAGTTCTCCAAGGACAACTGCACCGACCTCGCGGCGTCGCTCACCTACTTCGCCGTTCTCTCGTTGTTCCCGGCGCTTCTCGCCGTGGTCTCGCTGCTCGGTGTGTTCGGCCAGGGGCAGGCCACGGTCGACGCGGTGATGGGCCTCGTCGAGGGTTCGGTACCGGAGCAGACCCTCAACGAACTCCGCGGGCCGATCGAGGGACTGGTCAACACTCCGGCCGCCGGGATCGCCCTGATCACCGGTATTCTCGGCGCGCTCTGGACGGCCTCCGGATACGTGGGCGCCTTCGGTCGCGCCATGAACCGCATCTACGAGGTCGAGGAGGGGCGCCCCTTCTGGAAGCTCAAGCCGCTGATGATCCTTCTCACCGCCGTGCTGCTGATCCTGGTCGCCCTGGCCGGCGTGATGTTGGTCGTCAGCGGGCCGATCGCCGAGTGGGTGGGGGATCTCATCGGTCTCGGCTCGACGGCGGTCACCGTCTGGGGCATCGCCAAGTGGCCGGCGCTGGTCCTCGTCGTCGTCGTCATCCTGGCGGTCCTCTACGGGTTCGCCCCCAACGTGAAGCAGCCCAAGTTCCGCTGGATCTCGCTCGGCGCGGTGGTCGCGCTGGTGGTGTGGGGCCTCGCGACCGTCGGCTTCTTCTTTTACGTGTCCAACTTCGGCAGCTACAACGCGACCTACGGTTCGCTGGCCGGCGTCATCGTCTTCCTGCTCTGGCTGTGGATCACCAACAACGCCTTCCTGTTCGGTGCCGAGGTGGACGCCGAGATGGAGCGCGCCCGTGAGCTCCAGGCGGGCATGCACGCCGAGGAGACCATCCAGCTCCCGCCGCGCGACACCACCGCCAGCGACAAGGCGGCCGAGAAGCAGCAGAAGGCCATCGACGAGGCTGCAGACGTCCGACGCGAGGCCCAGGTCGACCAGGCCCGCCACCGCGACTGACGCCCGCCCGGCCCGACTGGCCTTCGGCCCGGCTAGCCCGGTTTCAGGGGGCAGGGACGGTGACATCCCGGTGGTAAACCACGCCCAGTGCGAGTTCTTGGTAGCGGTGGACGATCTCCTCGACCGCCAGGTCGCCGTCCGGCTCGTACCAGTGGGCGATCGCGTTGCACATGCCCAGGATGGACCGGTAGGAGTCCTCGGGGAACCGGGTGCAGAACTCGCCGCTCGCGACGCCGTCGGCGACCGCCTGTCGCAGCGGCTCACTGGACTGCCGCTGTCGCTCCCGATAGGCCGCGAGGTGCTTCGGCTCGAGGTTACGGGTTTCGGTCTGGACCAGCTGGGACTGTTCCTGCTCGAGCGTGCGGAACCGGACCAGTGAGGCGACGAAGCCCAGGAGCCGGCCGGTGGGGGTCGAGTCCTTGGCCTCGAACTCCTCGGTCACGCGCCCCTCGAAGGAGTCCATCCCCGCGTTGAGCATGGCCGCCAGCAGCTCCTGCTTACTGGCGTAGTGGTAATACATCGCCGACAGGCTCACCCCGGTCTTCTGTGCGATCGACCGGATCGATGCGCCCCCGTAGCCGTGTTCCACGAACTCCCGGCGGGCGACCGCCAGGAGGTCGTGCTGCACCGTGCCACTGGTCATCGTGTCGGTCCTCTCAGGTCGCCGTCCACCGTGGAGCCCGCTTCTCCTTGAAGGCGAGCGCCCCTTCGCGGGCGTCGTTCGACGACCGGACCGGGAGGTAGATTTCTCTCATCTTGTCGAATTCCTCCTCGGAGTTCCACTCGCGCGACCGGGCCATGATCTCTTTGGATGCCCGCACGGCAAGCGGGGCGTTCGCGGCGATCGCTTTGGCCAATTCCACGGCGGCGGCGGTCGCCTCACCCGCCGGGACGAGCCGGTTGACCAGGCCGGCGCCCCGGGCGGTCTCGGCGTCGATCGGTTGGCCGGTCAGGGCGGCTTCCATCGCCAGCTGATACGGAATGCGTCGGGGGAGCCGGAGCAGGCCGCCCGCGCCCGCCAGGAGACCACGCCTGACCTCGGGGAGGCCGAAGGAGGCGTTCTCCGACGCCACGACCAGATCGCAGGACAGGACGATCTCGAAACCGCCGCCCAGCGCCGGACCGTCGACCGCCGCGATGAGCGGTTTTGCCGGGGGCTTCTCCACCAGGCCCGCGAAGCCGAGCTCGGGTAGTGAGACGTTCTCCCCGGCGATGAAGGCCTTCAGGTCCATCCCGGCACAGAAGACGGATCCCGCGCCGGCGATCACTCCGGCGGTGAGGTCGTCACGCCGGTCCAGCTCGGCCATCGCCGCAGCGATCGCCTCCGAGGTGGCCCGGTTGATGGAGTTACGCGCGTGCTGGCGGTCGATGGTCACCACCAGGACGCCGTCGGTCTCCTCGACGTGAACCCGGTCCACCACGGTCGCGCTCACCTGCGGGCCGCTCACTTGGGGGCCATCCGGATCGCGCCGTCGATGCGGATGGTCTCGCCGTTGATCATGGCGTTGTCCACCACGTGCAGGGCGAGCTTGGCGTACTCGTCGGGCTTGCCGAGACGCGAGGGGTGCGGGATCTGCGCGGCCAGACCCTCGACGAGCTCCGCGGGATGGCGGTCGAAGATCGGGGTCTCGAAGATGCCGGGGGCGATCGTGTTGACGCGGATCTGGCGGCGGGCGAGGTCGCGGGCGGCGACGATCGTCATCCCGACGATGCCGGCCTTGGACGCCGAGTAGGGCATCTGCCCGATCTGGCCCTCCCATGCGGCCACGGAGGCGGTCATCACGATCACGCCGCGCTCGCCGTCGGTCGGTTCGTTCTTCGCCATCTCCGCCGCGGCGATCCGCAGGACGTTGAACGAGCCCAGGAGGTTCACGCGGACGACGAGCTCGAAGTCCTCCAGCGAACCCGGCTCGCCCTCGCGGTCCACCACCCGGACGGTCCGGCCGATGCCCGCGCAGTGCACGACCGCGCGCAGGGGGGCGCGCTCGGCTGCACTCCGGACAGCCGCGGTGACCTGCTCGGGATCGGCGACGTCGGCGGGGGCGAACGTGACGAGGTCACCGAACCCGTCGGCCACCTGCTGCCCGTCGGAAGACGGCAGGTCCACCAGGACGGTGGGGACGCCGGCGTCGACGAGACGGGCGACGGTGGCCCGGCCGAGGCCGGAGGCCCCGCCGGTCACCAGGGCGCTCGCATTGGTCAGATTCATCGGTCTTACCTCTCTCTACAAGAAAAGGGGGTCACAAGGAGAAGGCGGTCAGAGCGCTTCGACGACGGTGGCGTTGGCCATGCCGCCGGCCTCGCACATCGTCTGGAGCCCGTAGCGTCCGCCGGTGCGACGCAGGTGGTGGATCATCGTGGTCATGATGCGGATCCCGGAGGCTCCCAGCGGGTGCCCGAGCGCCACCGCGCCGCCGACGGGGTTGAGCTTGGCGTCGTCGGCTCCGAACTCGTACCGCCAGGCCAGGGGTACCGAGGCGAACGCCTCGTTGACCTCGTAGGTGTCGAGGTCGGCGACGGTCATCCCGGCGCGGTCGAGAGCTTTGTGGGTGGCGGGGATCGGGCCGGTCAGCATGAGGACGGGGTCATCGGCGACGACGGCGGAGGCCACGATCCTCGCGATCGGGGTCAGTCCCAGGGACTTCGCGACGTCCTCGTTCATGATGAGCATCGCGGCTGCGCCGTCAGTGATCTGGGAGGAGTTACCGGCCGTGACCTTCCAGTCCACGTCGGGCCGCTCGGCTCGAGCGCTCTCGGAATCGAATGCCGTGCGCAAGCCGGCCAACTTCTCGGAGGTGGTGCCCGGTCGGATCGACTCGTCGGTGTCCACGACTCCCGCCGGCGTGGTCACGGGCACGATCTCGTCGTCGAACCATCCGCCTGACCGCGCGGCGTCCGCGCGCTCATGGGAGCGGGCCGAGTAGTCGTCCAGCTGCTCACGGGACAGCCCCCACTTCCCGGCCACGAGTTCGGCGGCCACGCCCTGATTGGTCAGGCCCGGGTACCGCTCGTGGACGACCGGACCGTAGGGGTCCTTGTCGAGCTTGTTGACCCCCATGGGGACGCGGCTCATCGATTCCAGTCCGGCGGCGATCACCACGTCATAGGCGCCGGCGACCACACCCTGGACGGCGAAGTCCACGGCCTGCTGGCTCGAGCCGCACTTGCGCTCGACGGTGACGCCGGGGACGTGCTCGGGGAAGCCCGCGGCGAGGGCGGCCTGACGTCCGACGGTGCCGGACTGCTCACCGACCTGGCTGACGACGCCCACGATGACGTCCTCGACGAGTGCGGTGTCGAGGCCGGTGCGTTCGGCGAGCCCGGAGAGGATCTGGGCGAGGAGATCGACAGGGTGCAGATCGGCGAGGGCGCCGCCGGCCTTGCCGCGGCCCATGGGGGAGCGGACGGCGTCGATGATGACTGCGTTCGGCACGGAATCTCCGATTCGGATGAGGGTGAGGGTGGGGCGGGCAGGTCAGACGGAGGCGTCGAGGCGCCCCTTGACCAACTTCCCGGTCTGGGTGCGGGGGATGACCTCGGTGAACGCCACCGTGCGAGGGCACTTGTAGCGGGCGATCCGGTCGAGGCAGTGCTGTTTAATGGCGTCGGCCGTCGCATCGGTCGGTTCAACACCCGGGGCGAGCTGGACCACGGCCTTGACGGTCTGTCCCATCACCTCGTCCGGAACGCCGATCACTGCGACGTCGATGACGTCCGGGTGCACGGCGATGCAGTTCTCGATCTCCTGCGGGTAGATGTTGACCCCGCCCG
>NZ_JAALDT010000416.1:0-3977 GCF_014144995.1 Dietzia sp. DQ11-71
CCGCGCGCTGGGGCCCCGACCCCAGGACGACGGCGAGGGCGACGTCCGCCTGGAGTCCGCCCGTGTCCCCGCCGCCGCGGCCTGGTTCCTCGACGAGTTCCGATTCCACAGCGTGGTCCGCCGCCCGGACGGCGACCTGGACGTGGAGATCGCCTACCACGACCGGGCGTGGCTCCTGCGCTTCCTGCTCGGTCACGCGGACGTCGTGCGGGCCGCCGATCCCGAACTGTCCGCCGAGGTGGCGCGCCGCGCCGGCGAGGGGCTGGAGGCCTACTCGGCGGAGCCGGGGGAGACCTCCGTGACGGAATCGTGAATTCTCGGTAAATAACCAGGTAGCAGCCGGTTTCGGGGAGCGCTCGGGTGACGCCGCCCGGTGTCGGTGCGCTAGCATGGGCACGTTGTCAGACAAACGGAGGTTGACATGGGTGCGTTGAGCATCTGGCACTGGCTCATCGTCCTCGCGGTGGTGCTCCTGCTGTTCGGTTCGAAGAAGCTCCCGGACGCCGCCCGCGGCCTCGGACGGTCGATGCGCATCTTCAAGTCCGAGATCAAGGAGATGCAGAACGACGACAAGCCGGTCGAGGACCCCGCGCCGCAGGCTCTCACCCAGGCGCAGCCGAACGCCGCCCAGTACGCGCAGCCGCAGGCACAGCAGTCCGCCCAGCCCCAGCCCCAGCCGCAGCAGTACCAGCCGCAGGCACCCCAGCAGTACCAGCCGCAGGGGCAGCCGAATGCCCAGGGGCAGGGTTACCCGCAGGCACCCCAGCAGCCGTACCAGCCACAGGGGCAGCAGCAGTACACCGACCCCACCGCCCCGTACCACGGCGGTCAGGGTCAGCAGGGGCAGTAGGCCGACCCCTCCATGACGCAGACCGACACCGCGGACACCGGCGCCACCCGCAAGGGTGGCGCCGGTCGCCTGCTGACCAGACGCCGCCGCAGGCCCCGCAACCCGGACGGCACCATGCCGTTGATCGAGCACATCTACGAGCTCCGCAACCGCGTGCTCATCGCGATGGCGGCGATCATCGTGACGTTGGGCTTCGGATTCTGGTGGTACGGCAGCGGCTTCTTCGGCATCCCGTCGTTGGGCGGGATCCTCACCGGCCCCTACTGCGACATCCCCCCGGGGGCGCGCCTACAGCTCGGTGACGACGGCGACGAGTGTCGCCTGCTCGCCACCGGACCGTTCGAGCAGTTCATGCTCCGGCTCAAGGTGTCCGCCACCGCCGGCATCGTGTTGGCCAGCCCGGTCTGGCTGTACCAGCTGTGGGCGTTCATCACGCCCGGCCTGCACAAGAACGAGAAGCGCTACGGGGTCGTCTTCACCATCCTGGCCGCGGTGCTGTTCATCGGCGGCGCGGTGCTCGCCTACGTCGTGATCGTCCACGCGTTGGAGTTCCTGCTCTCGATCGGCGACAACGTCCAGACCACCGCGTTGTCCGGCACGCAGTACTTCACGTTCCTCATCCAGCTCATCCTCATCTTCGGCGTGAGCTTCGAGATCCCGCTCCTGATCGCGATGCTCAACGTCGCCGGGGTCGTGAGCTACGAGGTTCTCGCCAAGTCGCGCCGCGGGATCATCATGGGCATCTTCGTCTTCGCGGCCGTGGCCTCGCCCGGCCAGGACCCGTTCTCGATGCTCGCCCTCGCACTGGCGGTGACCATCCTCGTCGAGGGCGCGATCCAGTTCGCCCGCCTGCATGACAAGCGCAAGAACAAGTCCCGCGCCGACTGGCTCGAGGTCGACGACGAATCCGCCTCGCCCCTCGGCCCCGCCGACGACCTCGGCGGATCCAGCCCACTCGAGCGGCCCGCCCCTCTGACCACCCCGGCCCCGGACACCGGCACCCGAACGCCCGGCGACACCCGACCGCTCCAGGCCCCGGCCGGTGGCGGTTCACTCTATGACGACATCACCTGACCCTCCCCGGACCGATCACCTGCTCGAGGACTTCCTCACCGGGGAGGGGTTCTCGCCTGACCCCTTCCAACTGGAGGCGTTCTCCGCCCTCGACGCGGGACGCAACCTGCTCGTCTCGGCGCCCACCGGGTCCGGCAAGACCCTCGTCGGCGAATACGCGGCTCACCGGGCGCTCGCCGGGGGAGGGCGCTGCTTCTACACCACCCCGATCAAGGCGCTGAGCAACCAGAAGTTCCGGCAGTTCCGCACGCGCTTCGGCCCCGAGAACGTGGGGCTGCTCACCGGCGACCACTCGATCGACGCGGACGCGCCCATCGTGGTGATGACCACCGAGGTCCTGCGGAACATGATCTACAGCGGCTCGTCGGCGCTCCACGACCTGGACTGCGTGGTGATGGACGAGATCCACTACCTCGGGGACCGCTCGAGGGGCGTCGTGTGGGAGGAGATCATCCTCACCCTCGATCCGGTCGTCCGCCTGGTCGGGCTGTCCGCCACCCTGAGCAACACCGACGAGCTGGGCGACTGGATCACCGAGATCCGTGGCGACACCGCGGTGGTGCTGTCCGAGCACCGTCCCGTGCCGCTGGCCCACATGCTCTACACCGATGGGGACCTGATCCCCATCCGGGCCGCTGCCGACCAGCGCAGACGGTCCCGGAGCGGCTACCACGAGGAGCGGGTCACGGCCCGGCCCCGAGCGCAGTGGGCCAGACGCCAGGACGTCATCGAGAAGCTCGACGACGAGCGACTCCTGCCGGCCATCTACTTCGTGTTCTCCCGGGCGGGGTGCGACGGCGCGGTCGCTCAGATGCGTCGCGCCCGCCTCCGGCTCACCACCGGGGAGGAGGCCCGGCGTATTGCCTCACACGTGGACGCCGCCTGCGCCGAGGTCCCACAACACGACCTCGACGCCCTCGATTTCACCTCGTTCCGCGCCGGGCTGGTCAACGGGCTCGCCGCCCATCACGCCGGGATGCTCCCGCTCTTCCGCACCATCGTGGAGGAGCTGTTCTCCGCAGGGCTGATCAAGGTCGTGTTCGCGACCGAGACCCTGGCGCTGGGCATCCACATGCCGGCTCGCGCGGTGGTGCTGGAGAAGACGACCAAGTTCAACGGCGACACCCACGCGATGCTCACCTCCGCGGAGTACTCACAGATCACGGGCCGGGCCGGCAGACGGGGCATCGACACCAAGGGCACGGCAGTCGTGCTCGACCAGCCGGACCTCGACCTGGACGCCCTGTCCGCGCTCGTCGACACCCCGCGGTTCCCATTGCACAGTGCCTTCGCTCCCGACTATTCGATGGCGGTCAACCTCGTCGAGCAGCTCGGCGTCGAGGAGGCCACCATCCTGATCGGCCGGTCGTTCGCCCAGTTCCAGACCGACCGCACCCTGGTGTCCCGATCCCGCGCCATCGAGCGCCGGTCCGATGAGCGCGACCGCATGCGGGCGTCGCTCGAGGAGGCCGGGGGAGACGAGGACCTCGACGAGTACATGGGGTTGCGCGCCGAGCTCAGCCGTCTCGAACGCAAGGCCGAGAAGTCGAACCGGGACGACCGGCTGGCGTCCGTGCGCGCGGCCATGCTCAAGCAGACCGCCGGCTCCGTGATCACCGTGGGCCGCAAACGATTCGGCATGGTGGCGACCGTGCTGCAGGTCCGGACCGACATCCAGTCCGACCCCGCGCTGCTCTGTCTCACCGACACCGGGTGGACCGGCTGGTTACGCCAGAACGACTTCGCCTCGCCCCCGATCCCCGTGGGTCGGGTCGACCTGCCCAAGGGCCGCCGCAAGCTCGACGGGCGCGCCAAGCGGGCTCTGGTCCAGCGGATGGAGCACCTGCGGGGCAAGGCGAAGGGTCGGATGAAGAACGCCGGCGGTAAGCCGGTCCGCAAGGACCCGCGGATCGCCGCGGCGCGCCGGGCACTCCGGCAGCACCCGCTGCACGAGGACCCCCGGATGGACAAGCTCGCCCGCCTCCACGAGCGCTGGGCCCACGCCGACGCCGACGTGGCCGCGCTCACCGCCGAGGTCGACGCCGACGCCGAT
>NZ_JAALDT010000417.1:0-2767 GCF_014144995.1 Dietzia sp. DQ11-71
CGGGTCGGGCGGGTCGGGCGGGTCGGGCGGGTCAGGTCGCGGGCGGGTCAGGCGTTGGCCGCGCTACCCGTGCTCCCCGTGCCCCCGGCATCGAGGCGGTCGAGGTAGCGCAGCGCGACCTTGGTCGACTGCTCGGCCACCTTGAGCAGGAACGGCGTCACGTCTCGGTAGATGTGCTGCGTGATCGCCTCGGCCGAGGCGCCACGGCCCAATTCGGCCCGCGCCGCGATGATCTGGTCGAGTCGATCACGGCGGTGTTGCCCGAGCACCTGGGCGGCGCGGCCGGTGTTCTCCACGTCCCGCCCGTGGCCGGGGATCCCGATCACTCCGTCGGCCCGCGCGGCCAGCAGGTCCATGCTGCCCAGGTAGTCGCCGAGGTCGCCGTCCGTCGAGTCGAGCACCGTCGAATCCCTGCCGAGGATCGTGTCGCCGAGGACCACGCAGTCCGGCCGGGCGGTGAACCCGGCACCCGCGGGCCGCACCTCGAGACTGACCGAGTCGGCAGTGTGCCCCGGGGTGGCGAGCACGGTGATGTCCAGTCCGGCGGCGTGGATCACCTCGTCGTCGTCCCCGTCCGTCACCAACGGCGCGGCGTCCCGGCAGAACCGTTCCTCCACGGCCCTGACGGGGGCGGAGGTGAATCCGCGCAGGTGATCGATGCCGTCGGTGTGGTCGCCGTGACGATGGGTGACGACGACGAGCTCGATCTCCCCCACGATCGCCGCGATCCGCTCGGCGTGCGCGCGGTCATCGGGCCCGGGGTCCACCACGACGGCGGTTCGCGACCCCGGAGCCCGCAGGATGACCGTGTTGGTCCCCTCGAAGGTCATCTCGGAGGGGTTGTCGCACAGGATGACCCCGGCCAGGTCCGTGACCGGCCGGAGGGTCTCGTACGCCGGGAAGCTGATCGGGGCCAGGCCTGCGGACATCGCGGCTATCCCTCGACCTCGACGATGAGCTCGACCTCGACGGGCGCGTTCAGAGGCAGCTCGGACACTCCGACCGCCGACCGCGCGTGGACCCCGGCGTCGCCGAAGATCTCACCCAGCACGTCGGAGGCGCCGTTGACGACGCCGGGCTGTCCGCTGAAACCCGGCGCGGAGGCGACGAACCCGACCACCTTGACGACCTTCACCACCGCGTCGATGCCGACGAGACCGTCCACGGCCGCCAGGGCGTTGAGGGCGCAGGTGCGGGCCAGGTCCGCGGCCTGCTCGGGGCTGACCTCGGCGCCCACCTTGCCGCTCGCGGCCAGCGCGCCGCCCACCACGGGCAACTGCCCGGAGGTGTAGACGAACGCGCCCGTGCGCACCGCCGGGACGTAGTTGGCGACCGGCGGGACGACCGTCGGCAGCTCCAGACCCAGCTGCTCCAGCTTGCGGGTCCAGTAGCCGGTCTCGGTCTCGGGCATCAGAGCCGTCGCTTCATGTAGGCGACGTGCTGCTCACCCGTGGGGCCGGGCAGCACGGAGACCAGCTCCCAACCGTCGCCTCCCCACTGGTCGAGGATCTGCTTGGTGGCGTGCGTCAGCAGCGGGACCGTGACGTACTCGAACCGGGCTGCTCCAGTGGATTCGCTCATGGAACCCACTCTAGGTAAGTCACGAGCGCCCCGCGCGCGGTGGTGTGAGCGCTTAGTGTGGAACGCATGCCGTCCACGATGAGTCCAGGTACGCGGTCGACCCGGTCGACCATCGCCGACGAACTGTCCACCGGGTGGTCCGACAGCTCCGCGCGGGCCGAGTTGCACTACGTCTCGGGGAAGGGCGGGACCGGCAAGACGACCGTCGCCACCTCCCTGGCGCTCGCGCTGGCCTCCACCGGTAAGCGGGTGTTGCTGGTGGAGGTGGAGGAACGTCAGGGCATCGCCCGGATCTTCGACCGCGCCCCGCTGCCGTACCGCGAGGAACTCGTGGCCAGGGTCGACGGCGGCGGCAAGGTGTTCGCGCTCGCGATCGACATCGAGGCCGCGATGCTCGACTACCTCGACACCTTCTACCGCCTCGGGGTGGTGGGCAAGGTGATGAAGTCGGTCGGCGCGATCGAGTTCGCGACCACCATCGCACCCGGGCTCAAGGACGTCCTGCTCACCGGCAAGATCTATGAGGTCGTCGCGCGCGAGCACGCCAAGCGCGAGGTCGTCTACGACGCCGTGGTGGTCGACGCCCCGCCCACGGGCCGGATCGGCAAGTTCCTCGACGTCACCACCGCGATGGCCGACCTCGCCGGCGGGGGCGGCCCCATCCGACGCCAGGCGGAGGCAGTCTCGGAGCTCGTCCACTCGACCCGCACGGTCGTGCACCTGGTGACGCTGTTGGAGTCACTGCCGGTGCAGGAGACCATCGAGGCGATCGCCGAACTCAAGAGCCACGGACTGCGGGTCGGCCAGGTGATCATCAACCGCGCCGAGACCCGTCACCTCGACGACGAGGCGCTGCGGCGGATCGCCGAGGAGGACATCGACGCCGAGGCGGTCGCGGACGGCCTCGACGCGACCGGCGTGGAGGTCGACGACGAGGGACTGCAGGGCCTGCTGGTGCAGGCGATCGAGCACGCCCGCGTGGCCCGCGGTCAACTCCGCGCCGGCGAGACGCTCACCTCCGCCGCCTGCCCCACCCTCGTGCTGCCGGCGCTGCCCAACGGGGTGGAGGTCGCGGACCTCTACGACCTCGCCTCCGCCCTCGTCGACCAGGGAGTCCACTGACATGACACGCCGCCTCGACATCACAGCCATGCTCACCGACCCCGCCACCCGGGTGGTGGTGTGC
>NZ_JAALDT010000418.1:0-2275 GCF_014144995.1 Dietzia sp. DQ11-71
CGACACCGCCGCGGCCGCCGCCGAGTCCTGCGTGGACACCTCCGGCGACACGATCAAGGTGGGCTCGTTGCATTCGCTGTCGGGCACCATGGCCATCTCCGAGAAGACCGTGCGTGACTCGGTGGCGCTGGCGATCGAGCAGATCAACGCCGAGGGCGGGGTGCTGGGCAAGCAGATCGAACCCGTGGTGGAGGACGGCGCCTCCGACCCGGCCGTGTTCGCGGAGAAGGCGCAGAAGCTCATCACCAGTGACTGCGTGGCCGCGATCTTCGGCGGCTGGACCTCGTCCTCCCGCAAGGCGATGCTGCCCGTGGTCGAGGACGCCAACGCGTTGCTCTACTACCCGGTGCAGTACGAGGGCCTCGAGGCGTCGGAGAACATCTTCTACACCGGCGCCACCACCAACCAGCAGATCGTCCCCGCCCTGGAGTACCTCAAGGAGCAGGGCGTGGAGTCCATGTACCTCGTGGGCTCGGACTACGTCTTCCCGCAGACCGCCAATCGCGTCATCAAGGCGTGGGCCGAGGCCAACGAGGTCGAGATCCTCGGCGAGGACTACACCCCGCTCGGCTCGACCGACTTCTCGACCATCGTCAACAAGGTGCGCACCGCCAACCCGGACGCCGTGTTCAACACGCTCAACGGCGACTCCAACGTGGCGTTCTTCCGCGAGTACTCCAACGCCGGCCTGTCCGCTGAGGACACCCCGGTGGTGAGCGTGTCGATCGCCGAGGAGGAGGTCCAGGGCATCGGCGCCGCGAATATTGACGGCCAGCTGACCTCGTGGAACTACTACCAGACGATCGACTCGCCGGAGAACACCGCGTTCGTCGACGCGTTCAAGGCGAAGTACGGCGCGAACCGCGTCACCTCCGATCCGATGGAAGCCGCGTACACGTCGGTCTACCTGTGGAAGAACACGGTCGAGAAGGCGGACTCCTTCGCCGTCGACGCCATCCAGGACGCCGCCGACGGCGTCAGCTTCGACGCCCCCGAGGGCACCGTCACCATCAACGGCGAGAACAACCACATCTCCAAGACCGCGATCGTCGGCGAGATCCGCCCCGACGGCCTGATCTACGAGGTGTGGAGCTCCGGCGAGGCGATCGAGCCCGACCCGTTCCTCGAGTCCTACGACTGGGCCGGCGACCTGTCCGGGAACTGACGCCCGACCGTCAGCCCGGATCACCCAGCCCCGCCCACCCCGCCCGACCCACCCCGCTCCCGGCCCGTCAGTCGGGAGCGGGGGAGGGGGAGGGCGGGACCCGGAGAAAGGAGCCGATGTGGACATCCTCATCGGACAACTCGCGACCGGATTGAGCATCGGCTCCATCCTCCTGCTCGCCGCCCTCGGCCTGAGCCTGACGTTCGGCCAGATGGGCGTCATCAACATGGCCCACGGCGAGTTCATCATGGCCGGCTGCTACACCGCCTACGTCGTCCAGCAGATCACCGCCGCCTCTGGGATGAGCCTGCTGTTGTCCCTGGCCCTGGGTTTCGTCGTCGGCGGCCTGCTCGGCGTGCTGCTCGAGGTGACGCTCATCCGGCGCCTCTACGCCCGTCCACTGGACACCCTGCTCGTCACGTTCGGTGTGGGCCTGGTCCTGCAGCAGATCGCCCGAGACATCTGGGGCGCGCCGGCCGTCAACGTGGCGGTGCCGGAGTTCCTGCGCGGCAGCGTCGAACTGCTCGGTGCGTCGGTGCCTCTGACTCGCGTGTTCATCTTCGTCCTGGCGATCACCTGCGTCGCCGCGGTCATGGCCGCGATGAAGTTCACGCCCATGGGCCGCCGCATCCGGGCGGTCACGCTCAACCGTGACCTCGCCGAGTCGTCGGGCATCAGCTCCCGCCGCACCGACATCACCACGTTCTTCATCGGCTCCGGCCTGGCCGGCGTCGCCGGGGTGGCGCTCACGCTCATAGGCTCAACGAGCCCGACGATCGGCCAGTCGTATCTCATCGACGCGTTCCTCGTGGTGGTCGTGGGTGGTCTCGGCCAGCTGCGGGGCGCCGTGATCGCGGCGTTCGCGCTCGGGGTCCTGCACTCGTTCTTCGAGTACTCCACCACCGCGTCGGTGGCCAAGGTGCTCGTGTTTGTCGCCATCATCATCTTCCTGCAGGTGCGCCCGCAGGGCCTGTTCGCCGTCAAGACCAGGAGCCTGGCATGACCAAGACCATCTCCGTCACCCGAGCGGCTGGCGGCGCCGACTCCGCTGACTCCGCTGCCACCACCGCCCCCGATCCCGCCGCCGCGCCGCCCCGGCGCACCCGCGCC
>NZ_JAALDT010000419.1:0-3586 GCF_014144995.1 Dietzia sp. DQ11-71
CCAGCGGATGCCGCGGGCCGGGCGGGCCGGGCTCCCGCCTCGGCGGGTCAGCGCTTGACGCGCCGCTGCCGCGCGAACTCCGAGAGCACCACGCCCGCCGCCACCGAGGCGTTGAGGCTCTCGACCTCGGACGCGATCGGGATGGACAGGATCGAGTCGCAGTTCTCGCGGACGAGGCGGGACAGGCCCTTGCCCTCGGAGCCCACGACGATGACCGTGGGACCGGTGCCGTCGTAGTCGTCCAACGAGACGTCGCCCCCGGCGTCCAGGCCGACGAGCTGCGCGCCCTGCTTGGCCCAGTCGAGCAGCGTCCGGTTGAGGTTGGTCGCCTTGGCCACCGGCAGGCGGGCTGCGGCGCCGGCCGAGGTGCGCCACGCCACCGCGGTGATGGACGCGCTGCGCCGCTCGGGGATCAGCACGCCGTGCCCACCGAAGGCCGCGACCGACCGGATGACGGCGCCGAGGTTGCGAGTGTCGGTGATGTTGTCGAGCGCCACCAGCAGGGCCGGCTTCGAGGAGTGCATGGCGCTCTGGATGAGGTCGTCCGGGTCGGCGTACTCATAGGGTGGTACCTGGAGACCGATCCCCTGGTGCATGCCATTGGAGGTCATCCGGTCGAGATCGTGGCGGGGCACCTCGAGGATCGAGATCCCCTTGTCGGCGGCGAACCGCACGGCCTCGGTGAGCCGCTCGTCGTTGTCGGCCCCCACGGCCACGAACAACGCCGTCGCCGGGACTCCGGCGCGCAGGCACTCCACGACCGGGTTGCGGCCCACCACGAGTTCGGGCCCGTCGGCCTTCTTCTGGGCGTACTGGCGGCGCTGCTGGGCACCGTCCGACTTGCGCGACGCGGCCTTGGCCTTGCGGTGCGCCGGGTGGTAGGTCCGGTCCTCGGCCTTGGGGGTGGCGCCGCGCGCCTCGAGCCCGCGACGGCGCTGGCCGCCGGAGCCGACGACCTGTCCCTTCTTGGTGCCGGATTTGCGGATCGCTCCGCGCCGGCTCGAATTGCCCGCCATGTCAGTCCTTCCGGTTGGCGAGCGACCACTTCTGGCCGTCCGCGGTGTCGGCCACCTCGATACCCGCCGCGACCAGTCGGTCACGGATGGCGTCGGCGGTGGCGAAGTCCTTGTTCGCCCGCGCGTCGGCGCGGGCCTCGAGTTCTGCGCGCACGAGGAGATCGAGTGCTGTCAACGCCGCGTCCTCCCCACCCCCGGCGGAGGTCCACTGCGGGTCCAACGGGTCGACGCCCAGCACCGCGGTCATCGCCCGCACGGACGATGCCGCCGCGAGCGCCGCGTCGAGATCCCCCGACGACAACGCGGTGTTGCCGGCGCGGACCCGGCCGTGGATCTCCGCCAGCGCGGCGGGGACCCCGAGATCGTCGTCCATCGCGGCGGCGAACGCGTCGGTCCACTCGCCGACCGGGACGTCGCCCCCCGGTGCCGTTCCCGACCCGATGGCCTCGTTCACCCGGTGCACGAGCGCCTCGATCCGGCGATAGGCCGCGGCCGCCTCCTGCAGTGCCTCGGGAGAGTATTCCAGCATCGACCGGTAATGCGCACTTCCGAGGTAGTAGCGCAGTTCCACGGGGCGGACGGCGGTGAGGATGTTGGGCACGCTGAGCACGTTGCCCAGTGACTTGCTCATCTTCTCGCCGGCCATCGTCACCCAGCCGTTGTGCAGCCAGAAGCGGGCGAACCCGTCGCCGGCGGCATGGGACTGGGCCGCCTCGTTCTCGTGGTGCGGGAACTGCAGGTCGAGGCCGCCGCCGTGGATGTCGAAGGTGTGGCCGAGATACCAGGTGGCCATGGCCGAGCACTCGAGGTGCCACCCGGGCCTGCCGTCGCCCCACGGGGTGGGCCAGGCGGGCTCGCCGGGCTTGGCGGCCTTCCAGAGGGCAAAGTCTCGCGTGTCGCGCTTACCGCGCAGGTCGGCGGACTCGCCCTGGTCGACCTCGTCGAGTCGGTGTCCGGACAGGTGCCCGTAGTCGCCCTCGGGCGCGGCCGACCAGGCGGCGACGTCGAAGTAGACGCTGCCCTCGGCCGGATACGCGAAACCCCGCTCGATGAGCCTCTCCATGTAGTCGATCATCTGGGTCACGTGCCCGGTCGCGCGTGGCTCGGTGGACGGCGGCAGCACGCCGAGCGCGTCGTAGGCGCGGGTGAACTCGCGCTCGTGGGTGGCCGCCCATTCCCACCACGGGCGCCCGTTCTCGGCGGCCTTGGTGAGGATCTTGTCGTCGATGTCGGTGACGTTGCGCACGAACGCCACGTCGTAGCCGCATCCGAGGAGCCAGCGGCGCAGGATGTCGAACGCGACGCCGGAGCGGACGTGGCCGATGTGCGGGACCGACTGGGGGGTGGCTCCACAGAGGTAGACGGACGCGTGCCCTTCCCGGACGGGGGTGAACTCCCTCAGGGAGCGGGCGGCGGTGTCGTACAGATGGAGCGTCACGGGTGCCGAGTCTACCGGTGTCGGGCCGTCAGGCCCGGTACACCAGTGCCGTGGCCACGGCGGAGACCCCCTCACCGCGGCCGGTGAAGCCCATGCCGTCGGTGGTGGTGGCGGAGACGGAGACCGGGGCGCCGATGATCTCGGACAATCGCTGCTCGGCCTCGGTACGGCGCGGCCCCATCTTGGGCCGGTTGCCCACCATCTGCACGGCGGCGTTGCCGATCACCCACCCGTGCTCGTCCAGCTCGGCCACCGCTTCCCGCAGCAGGCGCTCGCCCGAGACGTCGTCGTACTCGGGTCGTCCGGTGCCCACCAGCGCGCCGAGGTCGCCGAGGCCCGCCGCCGAGAGCAGGGCGTCGACCAGGGAGTGGGCGACCACGTCCCCGTCGGAGTGCCCCTCGCACCCGTTGTCCTCGGGGAAGTGCAGACACGCCATCATGCAGCGCTTTCCGGGCTCCACGCGGTGGGCGTCGGTGCCGATCCCCACGCGGGGGATGACGGGTCCGGTCACGGGTCCTCCTGGATTCGGCCCGCGGGGACGGGGGGCGCCGAGCCGGGACGGGATCCGGCGAGTTCCGTCAGCGCGCGGGCATGGTCGGTGGCGGTGGTGATCTTGAACGCGAGCGCGTCTCCCTCGACGGTCGCGACCCGTTGCCCGATCCGTTCGACCAGGCCGGCGTCGTCGGTGGCGATGTCCCCGGCCGCGTCATAGGCGGCGAGCAGGACGTCGGGAGCGAATCCCTGGGGTGTCTGGACGGCGCGCAGCCCGGAACGGTCGGGGGTGCCCACGACGTAGCCGTCGACGTCGACCTGTTTGACGGTGTCGACGACCGGGAGCACCGGCACCACGGCGACCTCGCCGGAGCGCACGGCCTCGACGACGCGCCGCGTCGGTGCGGCGGGGGTGAGGCACCGCGCCGCGTCGTGCACCAGCAGGACGTCGTACACCGCCGCGCCGGCATCACCGTGGGTGGCGGTCAGCGCCGCGAGCCCGTTGCGCACGGAGTCGGTGCGCTCCGCGCCGCCGGTGGCGACGACGACGAGGTGGTCATCGTTCCGGAGTCGGGCGAGCATCGACTCGGCTTCCCGGACGCGGTCCGACGGGACCACCACCACCACATCGTCGACGGCC
>NZ_JAALDT010000041.1:0-9240 GCF_014144995.1 Dietzia sp. DQ11-71
GTTGCCGGAGGGGCTTCGCCCGGGGCCGGACGATGATCGACCGCGGCAGGACGGTCGGCGTCCGGCGGCGAGAGTGCGCTGGCGAGTCGGTGCAGGGCGGCCGCCCGCGCAGGGTCCCGATGGGAGTCGACGGGGCCGCCGGATCGTGCCGGGGTCTCGGTTCGCATGGCGCGAAGCTAGCCCGGCACATCCTCCGCGGTGGCCCCGATCGCGGCCGTCAGTCCGCCGGCTGTGGAGAGGGGGGAAGGATGGGGAATTCGGTGTCGACCAGGTCCGTCACCGAGACACCCACTGTTCCCGGCCCCAGGTGCCATGCGAGGACCTCGTCGAATTCGACGATCATGACCCGCTCCGGAAACTGGGTCTCCTTGCGGATCTCGGTGGCCATCTCCTCGGCCCGCTCGCGCGCCTGGTGGTGGTGGACCACCACCAGCACGTCACCGCGCGCCACGTCGTCGCGCAGCAGGGACCGCAGCCGCGCATGCGCCTTGGTGGTGGTGCGGGCCTTGGCCGCCAGGTCCACCGATCCGTTGCGCAACACGATCACCGGGCGCATGGCCAGGGCGCTACCGAAGAGCGCGGCGAGCGCACTGATCCGGCCGCCTCTGCGCAGGTTCTCGAGTGACTCCAGTGCGGCGTACGTCGAGGCGCCCCGGCAGAGCCGCTCGGCCAGTTCGTAGGTCGCGGACAGGCCGAGCCCGTTCCCCGCCGCCCACGCGCACTGCGCGACGGCGGCCCCGAACGCCATGCCCGCTCCGCGGGAGTCCGAGACCAGAACCCGGCCCCCGAACCTGGTCGCGGCGTCGGCCGCCGACTGCCACGTTCGCGAGAGCTCGCGGGACAGGTGCACCGACACCACCCCTGTGCAGTCGGGATCCGCGAGCAGTTCCCCGTAGATCTCCGCCAGTTCGTCGGGCGTGACCGCGGCCGTGGACACCGCGCGGTCGTTCTCCTCCACGACGTGCAGACCCACCACCGTGATGCCGAACCCGCGGACCCACTCGGCCGGCAGGTCGGCACTCGAGTCGGTGACCAGGCGGATCGTCATGACGAGCCCACCGGAGGGGTGATGCCGGCGTTCCACTGGTCCAGGCGCCACAGAACACCTCGGGCGGCCTCGGTGGTGGGGCCGACCTCGGGCTCGGGAGCCTGCGCGGCCGTGCCCTCGGGGCGGACGTGCGCCGACAGCTGCACCCAGCACGTGTTGCCGAGTCCGTTGAACACCGAGTACTGCTCCACCGGCAGCTCGAGCAGCGACGCAGTGAGGGCCGCGATCGCGCCGCCGTGGGCGACGATCACGGCGGGGTGCTCGCTCCAGTCGGGCGACGACTCGACCAGCTCATCGACGACCTCCCGGGTCCGCCGCGCCACGTCCAGACGGCTCTCGCCCTCCGGCGGGGACCACCGGGGACTGCTGCGCCACCGGACCCGGGCGTCGGGCCACTGCCCGTCGACCTCCGAGTGGCTCATGCCCTGCCACGTGCCCAGGTGCGTCTCCCGCAGCCGCGGGTCGGTGCGGACGTCCAATCCCACCTCGGTGGCCAACGCCTTCGCCGTCTCGTGCGCCCGCTGCAGGTCCGAGGACAGGATCGTCCACGGGCGACGGGGTGCCAGCACGCGGCCGACGGCGTGGGCCTGCCGCTCACCCAGCTCACTGAGCTCGGTGTCCAGCTGTCCCTGCATCCGCAACGAGGCGTTGTAGTGCGTCTGGCCGTGGCGCAGGAGGATGAGACGTCGGGTCACCGGGTGGTTCAGAGCTCCTGGTCCCGCTGTGGCTCCTCCGGCGCGAGCGAGTCGTCGGCGTTGCCGGCGTCGTCAGCGGACCGTCGCGACGTCTCGACGCCCTCGATCTCGACGACCGGGCAGTCCTTCCACAGGCGGTCGAGCGAGTAGTAGTCACGCTCGTCGACGTGCTGGACGTGCACGACCAGCTCGTTGTAGTCGAGCAGTGCCCACCGCCCCTCACGGGTGCCCTCGCGACGCAGCGGCTTGTGGCCGGCCTCGCGCAGCTTGTCCTCGACCTCGTCGACGACGGAGTTGACCTGTCGCTCCGTGTCGGCGGACGCCAGGACGAAACAGTCGGTGATGATGAGCTGGCCGGAGACGTCGATGACGACGATGTCGGTCGCCAGTTTGTCGTCGGCGGCGCGGGCCGCGATGGCGGCCATCTCAAGGGCCTCGGGGCTTGCGGTCACTGGGAATTCTCCTCGGGGTGGGGATCGGTGGGGACGGGCACCCGGTGTACCGGGGCCGTCGCTGCGGGGGTGCCGTCCAGGCGGGTCGAGCCCTCGGGCCGGTAGAGATTGCGTTTCGCGATGTACTGCACGACACCGTCCGGCACGAGATACCACACGGGCGCGTCCTCGGCCGCCCGGCGGCGGCACTCCGTGGACGAGATGGCCAGCGCGGGGATCTCGAGCAGGTAGACGCGCCCGTCCCTGATCTCGGCGAGGTGTGTGTCGGACAGTTCGAACCCGGGCCGGGAGACCCCGACGAACGTGGCGAAGTCGAACATCTCCTCCCACCCGCGCCATGTGAGGATCTTCTCCAGCGCGTCGGCGCCCGTGATGAAGTACAGATCGGTGTCCGGGTGCTGGCGCAGCAGGTCCTTGAGCGTGTCGAGCGTGTAGGTCGGTCCGTCCCGGTCGATATCGACGCGGCTGACCGAGAAGCGCGGGTTGGAGGCCGTGGCGATGACCGTCATCAGGTAGCGGTCCTCGGCCGGTGACACCGCCCGGCCCCGTTTCTGCCACGGCTCGCCGGTGGGGACGAACACCACGTCGTCGAGACCGAACCGGTGGGCGACCTCGCTGGCCGCGACGAGGTGGCCGTGATGGATGGGGTCGAAGGTCCCGCCCATCACTCCGATGCGGCGTCGAGCGCCGTCGGAGGTCCCCGTCGTGGTCATGGTCGGTGAGTCTATCGGTCGGGGGTGCCGCCCAGTCGTCTGCCGCGCCCCGTCGCCGCTATCGCTCACACGGGGAGCAGGCTCGCGACGACCGTCGTGAGCTGTTCGACGTTGCGGCACTCGTGCATGGGGACGTACTGGGAGTACAGCCTGGCGGCCGAATCGCCGGTCCCCCACTGCCGCTTGGGCTCCGGGTTGAGCCAGTGGGTGTGTCCGACCCTCTCGCTGACGAACTCGAGTGCCTCGACGGACGGATCCCGGTAGTTGTTGCGGCCGTCTCCCAGGATGAGCAGCGACCCCGTCCTGGTCAGGGTGTGGGCGTACCTGTCCGCGAAGCCCGCCAGCGCGTGGCCGTAGTCGGAGTGACCGTCATAGGTGACGATCTCGGCCTCGCGGACCATCCGGCTCATCGCGGATCCGAGGTCCGACCCGGTCTCGAAGAACGAGGTCACCTCGTCGGTGGTGTCGACGAACGCGAACACCCGTACCCGGGAGAACTGCTCCCGGAGCGAGTGCACCAGCTGGAGAGTGAAGTGGCTGAACCCGGCCACCGAGCCGGACACGTCGCACAACACGACCAGCTCCGGACGGGCCGGGCGGGGCTTGCGCAGCACCAGTTCCACGGGGACGCCGCCGGTGGACATGGACCGGCGCATGGTCTTGCGCATGTCGATCGCACCGTGCCGGTGACGACGCCGGCGGGCCGCAAGTCGGCTGCCCAGTTGCCTGGCCAGCGGACCCACCCTGCGGCGCAGTGCCTGCAGGTCCTGGTCGTTGGCCCGCAGGAAGTCGACCTGTTCGGCCGCGGGCCCCACCGCGTACTGAGCGACGCGGTCGCGGCCCACGGTCTCGGCGGTGCGGCGGCGGGTCTCGTCGGCGACCTCCCGCAGGAAGCCGCGGACCAGGTCGGCGGCCGAATTGGCGGCCGCGGTCTTCTCGGCGTGCCGCTGGGAACCGTCCGGGTCGAAGGGGTCGGCGCCGAGCAGCCCGTCCAGGATCCGCTGCATGATCGAGTTGGTGTCGAGCGGGCTCAGTGCCTGGTAGGCGGAGTAGCGCGGCCCGTTCACCGAGTCATACGAGCCCAGCTGCTCGACCAGGAGTTCCGCCAACGCCCGGGCCTTGGCCCGCGACTCCTCGGTGTCCTCGAGCAGGAGCGATGCGATGAGTTCGTTCAGGGCGTCCGGATCCACCTTGCCGTCGTCGTCGGTCGGGATCTCCACCTCGAGCGTCACCGCGTCGCCCGCGGTGTGGGACCCCACGGCGGCCGGGAACCACAGGTCGAAGAGCTGGTCGAACACCCCACGGTGCGTGGACTTGTGCAGGATCGTCGAGGCCAGCGCCTCGCGCAGCGCGGCGCGGTCGAGCAGGTCGACGTGCACCATCGCCGCGGCGGCGTCCACGGCCTCGCTCGGACCGACGGGGATGCCCTTGCGGCGCAGTGCGTCGACGAAGTCGACGAGGTGACCGGACATCCCGCCCGGGGCCCTGTCGGTCATTCCACCCATCTCCCTGTTCCGCACGGCCCTAGTTGAGCCGGAGCTCGGCGGCCGCGCGCAGCTGGTCGGACTGGTGCTTGAGCACCACGCCGAGCGTCTGCAGGACGACCTCGTCGTCGATGGTGTCCAGGCCCAGCGCCACGAGGGTGCGACCCCAGTCGATCGTCTCCGACACGCTCGGCACCTTCTTCAGCGCCATCGCGCGCAGGACGCCCACCACGCGAACGAGCTGCTCGGCCAGCCGGTCGTCGAGCTCCGGCACCCGGGAGGCGAGGATCTTGCGCTCCAGCTCGGGGGTCGGGAAGTCCAGGTGCAGGTAGAGGCACCGCCGCTTGAGCGCCTCGGACAGCTCGCGGGCCGCGTTGGAGGTCAGCACCACGAACGGGCGTCGGGAGGCCTCGATGGTCCCGAGCTCGGGGATGGTCACCGCGAAGTCGCTGAGGACCTCCAGCAACAGCCCCTCGATCTCGATGTCGGCCTTGTCCACCTCGTCGACGAGCAGGACGGTGGGCTCGCTGCGCCGGATGGCGGTGAGCAACGGCCGGGAGAGCAGGAACTCCTCGGCGAACACGTCGTCGCGCGTGGAGTCCCACCCCTCGCCCTGCCCGGCCTGGATCCGCAGGATCTGCTTGGCGTGGTTCCACTCGTAGAGCGCACGGGCCTCGTCCACGCCCTCGTAGCACTGCAGGCGGATGAGTTCGGCCTCCGTGGCGGCGGCGACGGCCTTCGACAGCTCCGTCTTGCCGACACCGGCCGGGCCCTCGATGAGCAGCGGCTTGCCCAACCGGTCGGCGAGGTAGACCACCGTCGCGGTCGATCGGTCGGCCAGGTACCCCTGTCCACCGAGGGCCTCGATGACGTGGTCGATGCTCTCGAATGCGGGTCGCTGGGCGGTGCGGGCTCGGTCCATCGGGTGGGTCCTTTTCGGTTCGGGGTCGTCGGTGGCGGGCCGGCGGGTGGCCCGGGCGCGAGTGCCTCTACGGCCGCACGTGCCCCTTGCCGTGGGCGATCCACTTCGTGCTGGTCAGTTCCTCGAGCCCCATCGGGCCGCGGGCGTGGAGCTTCTGGGTGGAGATACCGATCTCGGCGCCGAAGCCGAACATCTCCCCGTCGGTCCAGGCGGTGGAGGCGTTGACCATCACCGCCGCCGCGTCGACGCGGGCGCAGAACCGGTCTGCCACGTCGATGCTGCGGGTGGAGATGGCCTCGGTGTGTCCGGAGGACCAGCGGTCGATGTGCTCGATCGCCTCGTCCACCCCGTCGACCACCTTGAGCGCGATGTCCATGCTGAGGTACTCCTCGCCCCAGTCGACGTCATCGGCGAGGACGAGGCCCTCGCGGTCACCGTGGACGGTGACGCCGGCCGACCTCAACGCCCCCACGACGCGGTCCACGGCCGCGTCGCCGAGTGCGGAATCGAGCAGCACCGTCTCGGTGGCGTTGCAGACGCTGCAGCGACGCGTCTTCCCGTTGAGCAGCAGGCTGATGGCCTCGTCCAGGTCCGCGTCTCCATGGATGTAGAGATGACAGTTGCCGGTACCGGTCTCGATGGCCGGGACCTTGGCGTTCTCCACCACGGCCTGGATCAGCCCCGCACCACCGCGGGGGATGACGACGTCCACCAGACCGCGCGCCTGGATGAGGTGGGTGACCGACGACCGGTCCTCGGACGGCAGGAGCTGGACCGCATCGACGGGCAGGCCGTGCTCCGCGAGGACACCGCGGAGCACCTCGACCAGCGCCTCATTGGAGTTGCGGGCCGAGCGCGACCCTCGCAGCAGTGCTGCGTTGCCCGATTTGAAGGCGAGCCCGAACGCGTCGACGGTGACGTTGGGGCGACCTTCGTAGATCATCCCGACCACACCGAGCGGGACCCGGACCTGTCGCAACTGCAGCCCGTTGGGGCGGGTCGAGCCACGCGTGACGGTGCCGACCGGGTCCGCCAGGCCGGCCACCTGACGCAGGCCGTCGGCGATGCCCTCGATCCGCTCGGCGGTGAGCCGCAGCCGGTCGAGCATGGCCTCGCTCATTCCGGCCTCGGCCTGCTCGGCGAGGTCCCGGGCGTTGGCCTCGAGGATCGTCGACTCCGCCACCACGAGGGCGTCGGCGGCGGCTTGCAGCAGTGCGTTCTTGCGGTCGGCGGTGAGCAGGGTCAGCTCGCGCGAGGCGGACCGGGCCCGGCGGGCGGCGTCGTGGACGGCGTCGCGGGTCGGGTCCGCGGCGGGCCCGGCGTCCGTCTGGCCAGTGAGGTCGGAAGCGTCGAGGTGGCTGGCTGTCATGCGTTCCAGCTTACCGATGCGGCCGGCGGGGTCACTTCCGGCGAGTCAGAACCGGGACGAGTCAGACCTTCGGGACGGCTCTGGTCTCGCGCACGGCGAACTCCCGGAATCGGCAGGCCAGATCGGGATCCCCGGCCGGGCCCGATCGCTCACCGGGTCCGGGCGGGCCCGCGATCTGTCGGAAACCCGTCGGTCCGATGTACGACGCCGGCGGCAGATCCTCCGTCGCCGCGTACAGCAGCGGGCGTGCCCCGTCGGCTGCCGTGGGGACGATCCGCCGGCCGAGCAGGTTGAGCACGGCATTGACCGGCGGGAACGGGGTCGGGTCGAGGATCGAGGTGGCGGCGAAACCGGGGTGGGCGAGCTGCACGTCCACCGCGGAGCCCGCGGCGGCGAGCCGGTTCTGCAGGTCGAGGCCCCAGAGCATGCACGCCAGCTTCGACTGGGCGTACGCCGCCGCCATCGAGTAGGGGCGCTGTCGGAAGTGGGGGTCGGCGAAGTCGATCCGCCCCTTGGCGTGGGCCATCGAGGCCGTGATCACCACCCGCTCCCGGATCCGGGGCAGCAGGAGTTCGGTGAGCAGGAACGGCGCGAGGACGTTGACCCCCAGGTGCAGCTCGAAGCCGTCGGCGGTCTCCCGCCGGGTCTTGCTCATCAGACCGGCGTTGTCCAACAGGATGTCGACGGGGTCCGTGTACGAGCTCGCGAACTCCCGCACGGCGTGCAGGTCACTCAGGTCTAGCTCGTGGACCTCGGTGGATCCGCCGATCTCCGCGGCCGCCGCCTCCCCCTCGGCGCGGGTGATGGACGGGAGCACGACGTGGGCGCCCCGGCGCGCGAGTTCACGCGCGGCTTCCTTCCCGATGCCGCTGGTGCCGCCCGTGACCACGATGGTCTTCCCGGTCAGGTCGGGCAGGTCGTCGACGGTCCACGCCGCGGAGCTCACGAGGCGGCCCCGTCGCTGCGCACGAGGACGGTGACCATGAAGCCGCTGTCGTCGTCGAACGGCAGCAGGTCCCACGTCGACCAGCGCTGCTGCACCCGCAGCCCGGCGCGGTCGGCGTCGCGGTCGAACTCCTCCCGGGTCCAGCCCCGGTCGAGCCCGAAGCCCACGACCAGGCGACCCGCCCTACCCTCGGTGCCCTCGTCCGCCGTGGCGAGCCGCGCGGCGAGGTTGGTCAGCACGGTGCCGCGGTCGGCGGGGTCGACGAAGGCCAGGACGTTGCCCGCCGACACGGCGAGGTCGAACGGCCCGCGGGGCCAGCCCTCGTCCGCCAGGTCCGCGACCTCCCACGACGCCTCCGGGCACAGCTCCCGCGCCCGCTCGATCAGGTGGGGGTCGAGGTCGACGCCGGTGACACGGTGACCACGCGAGTGCAGGTAGGCGCCGGTGCGCCCCTGACCACAGCCCACGTCGAGGATCCGGGCACCGCGCGGGACCATCGCGTCGATCAGCCGCGCCTCGCCGTCGATGTCCACTCCCTCGGCCACCATGTCGTCCCACCGTCGGGCGTACCGCCGGGAGTGCTCGGGGTCTGCCTCCACGATCTGCTTCCATGTCTGAGCCATGCGGCCCAGTATGGCCGCAGGGAGCGACATACGTCGCGGAGGACGACGACGACGAGGGCGGCCGCCGCCGCGCCGGCGGAACGCGGCGGTCACGGGCCGATGGCGCGGAGGAGGCGGAAGGTGGGCAGATCGGCTCCCCTGGTCTGGTTGACGAGGGTGACCGCGAGGGTCCCGCCGACGGTGTCGACGACGGCGATCGACCGGAACCCGCCGGTGCCGCCGTTGTGCCACAGGGTGCCCGGGCCGGCGCGATGCCACCCGAGCCCCATCCGTTCGGGCCCGGACGGCGGCGTGGCCTGCGTGAGTCGGACGGCGTCCTCGAGGTCGGTGGTCGACGGATCGAGGTGCGCGGCGAGGAACCGCGTCATGTCGGCCGCCGTGGAGCGCAGTGCTCCCGCGCCCGGCATTCCGCGCAGCGGCCACGGTTCGGCGCCGCGGCGGCGGCTGCGGTGCCCGAGGGCCGTTCGCCGCCGCTGATCGTCGGTCATCTCATCCTCGGTCACGATGTCGGGCATGCCCAGTGGTCCGCAGATCCGGTCGCGGACGAGCGCCCCGAAGTCGGCCCCGGTCGCGCTGGTCATCGCGATGCCGAGAAGGCCGAAGCCGAGGTTCGAGTACCTCGGCGTGCCCTGACCCGGGTGCCGACGCGGGCGGAGGCCACGGAGTCCGGCGAGGACGTTCGATTCCGTGAGGTCCACATAGGGATCCGCACCCGTGCGCACGTGGGCGAGGTTCTCCCGGAGCCCCAGCCGGCCGGGCGTCCTGGGGAGCCCGGAGGTGTGGGTCGCGAGGTGCTGCAACGTGATCGGGTCGTCGTCGCCACCCGGCAGGTCCGTGCCGGTGGGGAGCAGGTCCCGGACCGGGGTGTCCAAGCGCCACTGCCCCCGGACGACACCGTCGGCCAGCAACAGGGCGGTGAACACCTTCGTGACGGAGCCGATCTCGAAGAGCGTGTGGGCGTCCGGCGTGGCGCCCCGACCGGTGTCCC
>NZ_JAALDT010000420.1:0-3780 GCF_014144995.1 Dietzia sp. DQ11-71
CCGCCGGCCGGGGGCCACGGGTCACACGGTGCGGCCGTGGCGACCGGCGCGAGGAGGGTGAGGGCCCCCGCCGCGAGTGAGGCGGCGGTGACCGCCGTGATCGGCCGACGTACGCCGTGGGGGCGGGCGGTACGACGACGAAGTGGGCTGCGGGCCACGGGGTTCTCCAGACGACATGACAGGGACGGTGGGGGGTTGCTCACAGCTACGGTAGTTGGCACCCCTGACATCCGCTGCGGCGACACCGGTGGGCGGGGGTGAACGGCTGCTCGTACGCTGGTGGTATGGCTTTCGCGACCGAGATCCCCGACGACGGGGTCCCCGCCGACCCGACAGTGCTCTCGTACTCGGAGTTCCGACCGATCGGCGATGTCGAACGGAGTGCGACGCGCTTCGAGGTCGTCAGTGAGTTCACCCCGTCAGGCGACCAGCCCACGGCGATCGCGGAACTGACCGAACGCCTCGCCCGCGGGGAGCGCGACGTCGTGCTGCTCGGCGCGACCGGCACCGGTAAGTCGGCGACCACCGCCTGGCTCATCGAGAAGGTGCAGCGGCCGACCCTGGTGATGGCGCCCAACAAGACGCTCGCCGCGCAGCTGGCCAACGAGTTGCGCGAGATGCTGCCCAACAACGCGGTCGAGTACTTCGTCTCGTACTACGACTACTACCAACCGGAGGCGTACATCGCCCAGACGGACACCTTCATCGAGAAGGACTCGTCCATCAACGACGACGTGGAGAGGCTCCGGCACTCCGCGACGTCGTCACTGCTGTCCAGGCGCGACGTCGTCGTCGTCAGTTCGGTCTCGTGCATCTACGGTCTCGGCACGCCCCAGTCCTACCTCGACAGGTCGGTGGCCCTGGCCGTCGGACAGGAGGTCGACCGCGACCAGTTGCTCCGGCTGCTCGTGGACGTCCAGTACGAACGCAACGACGTGTCCATGACCCGGGGCACGTTCCGCGCGAAGGGCGACACCGTCGACATCATCCCCACCTACGAGGAACTCGCCGTCCGCATCGAGTTCTTCGGGGACGAGATCGACGCGCTGTACTACATCCACCCGCTGACCGGTGACGTCGTGCGCAGGGTCGACGAGGTGCGGATCTTCCCGGCCACCCACTACGTCGCCGGTCCCGAGAGGATGGCCAAGGCGATCGCCTCCATCGAGGCCGAGCTGGAGGAGCGCCTGGCGGAGCTGGAGAACCAGGGCAAACTGCTCGAGGCGCAGCGGCTGCGCATGAGGACGTCCTACGACATCGAGATGATGCAGCAGGTGGGCTTCTGCTCCGGTATCGAGAACTACTCGCGGCACATCGACGGTCGGCCGGCGGGCAGTTCGCCGGCCACGCTCATCGACTACTTCCCCGAGGACTTCCTCACGGTGATCGACGAGTCCCACGTGACCGTGCCGCAGATCGGCGCCATGTACGAGGGCGACGCCTCCCGCAAACGCAATCTCGTCGACTTCGGGTTCCGCCTGCCGTCCGCCCTGGACAACCGTCCCCTGACCTGGGAGGAGTTCTCCGGCCGGGTGGGTCAGACCGTCTACCTCTCCGCCACGCCCGGCCCCTACGAGATGGGGCGCGCCGGTGGGGAGTTCGTCGAACAGGTCATCCGGCCGACCGGGCTCGTCGACCCGAAGATCGTGGTCAAGCCCACCAAGGGGCAGATCGACGACCTGATCGGGGAGATCCGTCAGCGCGCCGAACGCGACGAGCGGGTGTTGGTGACCACGCTGACCAAGAAGATGTCGGAGGACCTCACGGACTACCTGCTCGAGTTGGGGATCCGGGTTCGGTACCTCCACTCGGAGATCGACACCCTCCAGCGGGTGGAACTGCTCCGGGATCTCCGGCGCGGGGAGTACGACGTCCTGGTCGGCATCAACCTGCTCCGGGAGGGACTGGACCTGCCGGAGGTCTCGCTCGTGGCCATCCTGGACGCCGACAAGCAGGGTTTCCTCCGCTCGGCCACCTCGCTCATCCAGACAATCGGCCGTGCGGCCCGCAACGTCTCCGGTGAGGTCCACATGTATGCGGACTCGGTCACGGAGGCCATGCGGCAGGCCATCGACGAGACCGATCGCAGGCGTGAGAAGCAGGTCGCGTACAACACCGAGCACGGCATCGACCCGCAGCCGCTCCGCAGGAAGATCGCCGACATCCTCGACCGGGTCGGAGAGGAACGCGGGGACGACGCGGATCCCAAGGACCGACCGGAGCTCGTGGGCGCCCGGGCGGCCGACGGGTCGGCACGACCCCGCAAGGAGCTGGAGAAGCTCATCGAGGAGATGACCGAGCAGATGATGTCCGCGGCCACCGACCTGAGATTCGAGCTCGCGGGGAGGCTCCGGGACGAGATCGCCGAACTGCGCAAGGAACTCAAGGGCATGCGTGAGGCCGGGATCGACTGACCCGGGCCGCCTTCTCTCGCGTTTACCCCGCCCGTCGGCGGCGTCCTCGGACTACTCTGGGTGAAACGTGTTCCCGAGGAGAGGAAGCAAATGAGCGCCTACACCAAAGTGGTGGTGGGAACCGACGGTTCCGAGTCGTCCTACCGTGCCGTCGATCGCGCCGCGCAGCTGGCCGCCGACGCCTCGGCGGACCTCGTGATCGCCTGCGCCTACGTGCCCGCCGATCCGCGTTCGGTCAGCCAGGCCGCGGATCAGCTCGGTGACGACGCCTACCAGATCCGCGGGGACAATCCCGCCGAGGACATCGTCCGCGGCGCCAGGGACCGGGCCCAGAAGGCCGGAGCGACCAAGATCGAGGCGCGCACCGTGAAGGGGGCGCCCGTCGAATCGCTCATCAAGCTGGCCGACGACGTGGGGGCCGACCTCCTCGTGGTGGGCAACAAGGGACTCAACTCCCTGACAGGCCGGCTGCTCGGGTCCGTGCCCGCCGACGCCGCACGACGCGCGACCTGCGACGTGCTCATCGTCCACACCACCTAGCCTGCGCGCCGACCCCGGCGCCCCACGCGGCCGCCGGGGTCAGTGGCAGAGGTGGGTCCGGCTCGCATCGACGATCGCCCGACCCACCTCGGCGCTGTCGAGGTCCGGGTTCTGGGCCGCGATCGCGCTGGTGAGCGGGCGGATTCGTTCGAGGATCGTCTCGTCGTCCGCGCCGTCGGCGATCCCCCCGCAGATGCCGGCGCCCACCTCGATGGTGGTGACGGCGGTCATCTCGGTGGGGAGACCGAATCCGGACAGTTCCGCGAGGAACTCCTGCTCGTCGTCGGTGCGCGGGTCGGGCCTGTCCCGGGCCCCGGTCTGTGCGGAGGTCACTGGTCGGGGCTCGGCGACGGCGGACACACTGTCGACCGGGGCCTCCGCCCGAGTGCCGCACCCGCCGGCCGCCGCGACGGCGATGAGGGCCGAGGCCGCCAGCACGCGGGATCGGGTGTGGGTCATGCGGTGAGCTCCTGTGCGCTGTCGTCGAGACGGTCCCGTATACCCGAGAGTAGCGTGCCGAAGCCGCCGGGTTGGACCAGGATGAGTTCCTGGGTCGCCCGGGTGGCGCCGACGTACAGGTCCTGCATCCCCTGGGGCGAGCGCGCCAGGACGCGTTCGGGGTCCACCACCACGACCACGTCGAACTCCAGCCCCTTGGCCAACGCCAGCGGCAACACCGATGTGCCCGGCCGGGCCAGTTCGGCAGCCTCGTGGACCGCGGGATAGCCGCCGCCGCCGAGCTCGTCGTCGTCTCCGCGGGAGTCCTCGTCGCCGCCGGGGTCGGGCAGCAGCACCGCCACCGCCCGCTCCGACGGCACCGCCGCGA
>NZ_JAALDT010000421.1:0-2205 GCF_014144995.1 Dietzia sp. DQ11-71
CCGGTCGAAAGCCGCGTCGAGGGTGGCCAGCGCGCCGACGGCACCGGTGCGTACGGCCTCGGCGGTCTCGGCGGCGGAGAGGGGGTCGGTGGTCACGGCCATGATCGTACGACCCCGGCGGTGTCCGCCCATGGCGATCATCACGGTGGGAGGCCCCGCTCGGCGGGTAGCCTGGGGCGATACCGACGAAGTCGGATGCACGACCGGGCCCGTCGACCGGCTGGGCCGTCCTTCCACACGAGGACCGAATGGAACGCAAGAGCAATACCGTCTTCCGCAACGTCGCGATCGCGGGCGTGATCATCCTGGCGATCGTCGGCTTCTCGTTCTTCACGGGCGATGACCGTGACTACGCCGAGGTCGACACGTCGGTGGCCTTGGCGCAGGTCGACGCGGGGAACGTGAAAGAGGCGCTGATCGAGGACCGGGAGCAGCAGCTCCGGCTCACGCTCGAGACCCCGATCGCCCCGGAGGACGGTGCGGACGAGACCGACAAGCTCCTCGCCAAGTACCCGGAGCGGGCGGCGGACCAGGTCTTCGACCGGGTGGCCGCGGCGGAGCCGGAGAAGTACGACACCGCGGTCAACCAGCAGGGTTTCCTGTCGCAGATGCTCTCGTTCCTGCTGCCGATGCTCATCCTGTTCGGGTTGTTGTTCTACTTCATGTCCCGCATGCAGGGCGGTAAGGGCGGACTGTTCGGCGTGGGCAAGTCGCGCGCCGTGGAGTTCACCAAGGACATGCCCCAGACCACGTTCGCCGACGTCGCGGGTGAGGACGAGGCGGTCGAGGAACTCAACGAGATCAAGGACTTCCTCCAGAACCCGGCGCGCTACGAGCGTCTCGGCGCCAAGATCCCGCGCGGTGTGCTGCTCTACGGCCCGCCCGGAACGGGTAAGACCCTGCTGGCCCGCGCGGTCGCGGGTGAGGCCGGGGTGCCGTTCTACTCGATCTCGGGTTCGGATTTCGTCGAGATGTTCGTCGGTGTCGGCGCCTCGCGGGTGCGTGACCTGTTCGAGAAGGCCAAGCAGAACGCGCCCTGCATCGTGTTCGTCGACGAGATCGACGCGGTGGGCCGGCACCGTGGCTCGGGCACCGGCGGCGGCCACGACGAGCGTGAGCAGACGCTCAACCAGCTGCTGGTCGAGATGGACGGGTTCAGCGACCGCGAGACCGTCATCATGATCGCCGCGACCAACCGCCCGGACGTACTCGATCCGGCGCTACTGCGGCCGGGGCGTTTCGACCGCCAGGTCCCGGTGACCAATCCCGACCTCAAGGGTCGCGAGGCGATCCTCGCCGTGCACTCCGCGGGCAAGCCGCTGGCCGAGAACGTCAACATGACCTCGCTGGCCAGGCGCACGATCGGGATGTCGGGCGCGGACCTGGCCAACGTGCTCAACGAGGGCGCCCTGCTCGCGGCCCGGCTGGGTCGCGACGAGATCGACATCGACATCCTCGAGGAGGCCACCGACCGGGTGGTGGGCGGCCCCCGCCGCAAGCACCGGGTGATCAGTGAGCACGAGAAGAAGGTCACCGCGTACCACGAGTCCGGCCACGCGCTGGCGGCGTGGGCGATGGAGGACCTCGAGCCCGTCCACAAGGTCACCATCCTCGCGCGTGGGCGCACCGGTGGTCACGCACTGGTGGTCCCCGAGGACGACAAGTCCTTGATGACCCGGGCGGACATGATCGCCCGCGTCGTCATGGCGATGGGTGGCCGCGCCGCCGAGGAGTACGTCTTCGGCGAGCCCACCTCGGGCGCCAGCTCGGATATCGAGCAGGCCACCCGGATCGCGCGGACGATGGTCGCCGAATACGGCATGAGCGCGAAGCTCGGTGCGGTGAAGTACGGCGGCGAGGGCGGGGACCCGTTCCTCGGCCGCGGCGGTTCCGCGGCGGGGGAGTACTCGCCGGAGGTCGCCAAGATCATCGACGACGAGGTGCGCCGCATCATCGACTCGGCCCACACCGAGGCCTGGCAGGTCCTCGAGTCCAACCGCGACATCCTCGACGCGGTCGCGGGCGAGCTCCTCGAGAAGGAGACCCTGCGGCAGGACGACCTCGAGAGGCTGTTCGCCGACGTGGTCAAGCGGCCGCGGATCACCGAGTTCGACGACTTCGGTGGACGCATCCCGTCGGCCCGTCCGCCCATCAAGACCCCGGGGGAACTGGCCAGGGAGCGTGGCGAGCCGTGGCCCCCGCCGG
>NZ_JAALDT010000422.1:0-2218 GCF_014144995.1 Dietzia sp. DQ11-71
ACGAGCCCCGCGACCAGGAGTACGACGACGACGAACACGACCCCCGCCCGCCACACGAGCCCACGCCCGCGCCACACTCCGCGCTCGGTCACTCGTGCCCACCCTCCCGGACGCTGTCGCCTCCACTGTCACCGCCACCGGTCGCCACCGGCGGCTGCCGACGCTACCCTCGCCTGCCGTGCGTCGGACCCACGCTAGCGGCCCGCGTGACGGCGGCCACCCCCGGCGCCGGGGCCGCCTACTAGAATCGGCCCGGATTGTCCGGGAGAGCCGTCCCGGGTCCGGAGAATGACGATTTGTGAGGTAGCCCGTGACCGTCGAAGTGACCATCGAGATCCCCAAGGGTTCGCGTAACAAGTACGAGATCCACCACGAGACCGGCAAGATCTATCTCGACCGTTTCCTCTTCACCTCGATGGGCTACCCGGCCGACTACGGCTACATCGACAAGACCCTCGCCGACGACGGTGACCCCTGTGACGCCCTGGTCCTGCTCGACGAGTCCGTCTTCCCCGGCGTGATCGTCAAGTCGCGCGTCGTGGGCGTCTACACCATGTCCGACGAGGCCGGTGGCGACGACAAGCTGCTGTGCGTCCCCGCCCTGGATCCGCGCTGGGAGCACATCCAGGACGTCGACGATGTCCCGGACTTCGAGCTCAAGGCGATCGAGCACTTCTTCCTGCACTACAAGGACCTCGAGCCGGGCAAGCACGTCACCCCGGGCGAGTGGCGGGACAAGGCCCATGGCGAGAAGCTCATCGCCGAGGGCCTCGAGAACTTCACCGAGCACCCCGAGGAGAAGGCCGAGCCCTTCCGCGGCTGACGCCGTCTGGCCCGGCACCGGCCGCCTGCCGTGCCGTGCCGGGCCGTGCCGTGCCGTGCCGTGCCGTGCCGGGACGCCGAGAAGAGCATTTCGCTCGTGTCGCCCGAGTAGCAATGTGCGAAACACTCTTCTCGGCGGGGCTGGCTCCTCTGTGGGGCGCTCCTTTGTGGGGCGCTCCTCTGTGGGGCGCGGTCAGCGGCCGGTGTACCGCGCCTCGCGCTTCTCCAGCGTCGAGCCGATGGCCTCCATCATGTCCGCCGAGGCCAGGAAGCCGGCGTTCCACGTGGCGACGTAGCGGTTGGACTCGTAGATCGGCCCCTCGATCGCCCGGTTGAGGACCTCGCGGGTACCGCGGACCACCAGTGGCGGGTTGTCCGCGATCTCGGCGGCCGTGGCGTGGGCCGAGTCCAGCACCCCGGCGGCGTCGTCGGCGACGTGCGTGACCAGTCCGTAGCGCAGCGCGGTCTCCGCGTCGATGTCGCGCCCGGTCAGCGCCAGCTCGCGGGTCAGCCCGGAGCCGATGATGTACGGCAGTCGCCCGAGCGAGCCCATGTCGGCGACGATGCCCACCTTGACCTCACGGACCGAGTAGCTCGAGTCCGCCGAACCGTGGCGGACGTCGCAGGCCGAGATGAGGTCCATGCCGCCGCCGATGCAGCGACCCTGGATCGCGGCGACGGTGGGCGTCCTGGCGGACGCGACCGCGTCGACGGCCTGACGCATGTTCTCCACGAAGTCCAGGATGCGCTCGTTGCGCGAGGCGTCCGGGGTCGTGTCCTCGGGCAGGAACTCCATGAACTGCGGCATCATCGCCATCAGGTCCAGGCCGTACGTGAAGTTGCGGCCCTCGCCGGCGAGCACGACGGCGCGGACCCCGGGGTCGGCGTCGAGCTCGGCCATCACGCGGGGCATCTCGGCCCAGAAGTCCGGGCCCATCGCGTTGTTGCGCCCCGGGCCGATCAGCGTCACCTGGGCGACGTGCGGGTGACGGGCACCCTTCTCGATACGGACGGAGGCGTACTCGCCGGGAACGGCTGAGGTGTCTGGAGTGCTCATGGCCCCAGCCTGCCACGGGCCCCTCAGGCGCGGGCTCGCGAGGCACGGGAATCGGGCATGACGAACCACAGGATCACGTAGATGAGCAGCTGCGGACCCGGCAGCAGGATCGAGGCCACGAACAGGAGGCGGACCAACGCCGGGTCCAGCCCGAAGTAGTCGGCGAGCCCACCGCACACGCCGCCGATCCAGCGGTCCTCCGACCGCATCAGTCGCTTGGGCCCGGAATCTGGGGAGTAGGTCATGACGTCACACCTCGTCGTCGTCGTCGGGACAGGAAGATCGGGGACCTCTCCCCGGTGACCTTCACTCTCCTCCCCCACGGCCCGGTCCACATCG
>NZ_JAALDT010000423.1:0-6611 GCF_014144995.1 Dietzia sp. DQ11-71
GCACCGCCCGCCGCCCCGTGGTCCGCCTGTCGCCGACGACCGCCCGCGAACTCGGAGCCGCCGACGGCGACCCGGTGACCGTGTCCACCGACCGCGGGGCGATCACCCTGCCGCTGGCCGTCACCGAGATGCCCGACCGCGTGGTCTGGGTGCCGCAGAACTCGCCAGGGTCCGCCGTGAACGCGACTCTCGCCGCCGGCGCGGGCGACGTGGTGTCCATCGCGGTCGGGGAGGTGGCGTCATGACCGGGGTCGCGGTGAGCGGAGTCGCGGTGAACGGACCCGCCGTCCTCGCCGCCGGGGCCTCGTCGACCACCGGCGCCGACCTCACGGCCTTCGGTACGGACCCGTGGTGGCTGGTGTTGGCCAAGGTCCTCGCGGTCTTCGTGTTCCTGGTGGTGACCGTGCTCGCGGCCATCTACCTGGAGCGCAAGATCCTGGCGTGGATGCAGATGCGCATCGGCCCCAACCGCGTCGGCCCCGGCGGGATCCTGCAGAGCCTGGCCGACGGCGTGAAGATCGCCCTCAAGGAGGGATTCATCCCGGCCGGGGTCGACAAGCCGATCTTCCTGCTCGCACCGGTCATCGCGGTGATCCCGGCGTTCATAGCGTTCGCGGTGATCCCCTTCGGGCCCGTGGTCTCCGTCTTCGGCCACTCCACGCCGCTGCAGCTCACCGACCTGCACGTGGGAGTGCTCTACATCCTCGCCGTCACCTCGATCGGCGTGTACGGGATCGTGCTGGCGGGCTGGTCCTCCGGCTCGACCTACCCACTGCTCGGCGGCCTGCGCTCCACCGCCCAGGTGATCAGCTACGAGATCGCGATGGCGCTGTCGTTCGTCGGGGTGTTCCTCTTCGCCGGCACCATGTCGACGTCGGGGATCGTCGCCGCCCAGTCGCAGGTGTGGTTCGTGTTCCTGCTGCTGCCCTCGTTCGTCATCTACGTCATCTCGATGGTCGGCGAGACCAACCGCGCCCCCTTCGATCTGCCCGAGGCCGAGGGCGAACTCGTGGGCGGGTTCCACACCGAGTACTCCTCGCTGCGCTTCGCGATGTTCATGCTGGCCGAGTACGTCAACATGACCACCGTCTCCGCGCTCGCGGCCACTCTGTTCCTCGGCGGTTGGCAGGCCCCCCTGCCGTTCTCGCTGATCGACGGCGCGGATTCCGGGTGGTGGGCGCTGCTGTGGTTCGTGGCCAAGGTGTGGGCGTTCATGTTCCTGTTCATGTGGCTGCGGGCCACCCTCCCGCGACTGCGCTACGACCAGTTCATGACCTTCGGCTGGAAGGTGCTCATCCCCGTCTCGCTGGCCTGGGTCATGGCGGTGGCGACCATCCGGGTGGTCGTGGGCCCCGGGTCCGCGCTCCTCACGCCCGCCATGGTGATCGCGGGCCTGGTGGCGGTGGCGGTCATCGTCGTCGTCCATCGGTCCCGCTCCCGTCGCGGCGGCCGGGCCACGCCCACCCGCGGCGACTCTCCACCCGCGTCCGTCACGCGGGGCGCGCGCTTCGACCCCACGGCCGGAGGGTTCCCCGTCCCTCCGCTCCCCCACCAGCGCGTCGCGCTCGACCGCGCTACATCTGCAGACACGCCGTCCAGTCAGGAGGCCCGCCATGCCTAGGGTGCCCAGGTTCCTCGAACCGCTCGCCGGGTTCGGGGTGACGTTCTCCACGATGTTCCGCAAGGCCCACACCGAGCAGTACCCGGAGGAGAAGGTCCCCACCGCGCCCCGCTACCACGGGCGACACCAACTCAACCGCTACGCCGACGGGCTGGAGAAGTGCATCGGCTGCGAGCTGTGCGCCTGGGCGTGCCCGGCGGACGCGATCTACGTCGAGGGCGCCGACAACACCGCCGAGGAACGCTTCTCCCCCGGCGAACGCTACGGGCGGATCTACCAGATCAACTACCTGCGCTGCATCGGCTGCGGCCTGTGCGTGGAGGCGTGCCCGACCCGGGCGCTGACCATGACGAACAACTACGAGATGGTCGACGACAACCGCGCCGACCTCATCTACGAGAAGCACGACCTGCTCGGACCGATGCTCGCCGGGATGGTCCCCGCCCCGCACGACATGTACCCGGGCGCCGACCACTTCGACTACTACCGCGGAGAGATCACCGGCTCCGCGCCCGAGCAGGGTGAGCCGTACGAGCCCGGTGAGGCCGAGCCGCGCGGTGCGACCGCAGCCGGCTCGCGGGCGCGCCGCGGAAGGGGGGCCTCGTGACCACCGGGGAGTCCGTCCTGTTCTGGGTGCTGGCCATCATCGCCGTGGCCGGGGCGCTCGGGGTGGTCTCGGCGACCAAGGCGGTCTACTCGGCGCTGTGTCTGGCGGCGACCATGGTCTCGCTCGCGGTGCTGTACATCGCGCAGGGGGCGGTGTTCCTGGGCGTGGGCCAGATCGTCGTCTACACCGGCGCCGTGATGATGCTGTTCCTGTTCGTGGTGATGCTCATCGGGGTCGAGTCCTCGGACTCGCTGGTCGAGCGGATCCGCGGTCACCGGGTGGCGGCCATCGTCGCCGGCCTGGGGTTCGGCATCCTGCTGGCCACCGGGCTGGCGCGGGCGCAACTGCCGCCGTTCGCCGGGTTCGCCCCCGGATACTCGGACGTCCCCGCGCTGGCGGAGCTGCTGTTCTCCCGGCACGTGTGGGCGTTCGAGCTCACCGGGGTGCTGCTCATCATCGCCACCCTCGGCGCGATGGTCCTGGCGCACCGCGAGCGCTTCACCGGGCGCCTCACCCAGCGGCAGATGTCGCAGCAGCGCTTCCTCGACTGGCAGGCCGACGACACCGCCCGCGTGACCCCGCTGCCCAGCTCCGGCGTGTACGCGCGCCGCAACTCCGCCGACATGCCCGCCCGACTGCCCGACGGTTCCGACGCCCCCGACTCGGTGAGCGAGGTGCTGCGGCGCCATGCGGCCGATCGCGCGGGCAGCCCCGACGAACTCGGCAGCGGCGGACCCGGCGAAGGGGGCCGACGGTGAACCCCGAGTACTACCTCTACCTCTCGGCCGTGCTGTTCACCATCGGCGCGGCCGGGTTCCTGCTGCGGCGCAACGCCATCGTCCTGTTCATGTGCATCGAGCTCATGCTCAACGCCACCAACCTCGCCCTGGTGGCGTTCGCTCGGATGCACGGCGACGTCACCGGCCAGCTCTTCGCGTTCTTCATCATGGTCGTGGCCGCCGCCGAGGTCGTGATCGGCCTCGCGATCATCATGGCCATCTATCGGTCCCGCCGATCGGCGTCCGTCGACGACGCCAACCTGCTCAGGTACTAGGGGGACGACGATGACGACGACCGTGATGACGACGACGACAACGACCGCAGCCGCCCTCGCCCCCGCCGTCGCCGGGTCCGCGCTCTGGCTCATCCCCGCACTGCCGCTGTTCGGCGCGCCGGCCTCGCACAATGGGGCCATGCGCGAACTACAGCGGACGATCATCGACAGCCTCGGGGTCCGGCCCGACATCGACCCCGCCACCGAGGTGGAGCGACGGGTGCGGTTCCTCGTTGACTACCTCACCACCAGCGGCGCCAAGGGATTCGTGCTGGGTATCTCCGGCGGGGTCGACTCCACCCTGGCCGGGCGCCTGGCCCAGATCGCGGTGGAGCGGGTGCGCGCGGACGGCGGCGACGCGGTGTTCGTGGGGATGCGCCTGCCCTACCGGGTGCAGCACGACGAGGCCGACGCCGTCGCCGCGGTGGAGTTCGTCGACGCCGACGAGACCGTGACCGTGAACGTCGCACCGGGGGTCGACGCCCTCAACGGGGCGATCCGGGAGGGCACGGGGGCCGAGCTCACCGACTTCACGAAGGGCAACGCCAAGGCGCGTCACCGCATGGTCGCCCAGTACGCGCTGGCCGGGGACCGCGGACTACTGGTGATCGGCGCCGACCACGCCGCCGAGAACGTCACCGGGTTCTTCACGAAGTTCGGCGACGGCGCCGCGGACGTGTTGCCGCTGTCGGGGCTGAACAAGCGGCAGGGTCGCGCCCTGCTCCGCCAACTGGGCGCCCCGAAGCGACTGTGGGACAAGGTGCCCACCGCCGACCTGCTGGACGAGAACGAGGGCCAGACCGACGAGGACGAACTCGGCCTGCGCTACGACGACATCGATGACTACCTCGAGGGCCGCGACGTACCCGAACACGTCGCGCGGACGATCGAGTCGGTGTGGCACCGCAACCGGCACAAGCGCACCACGCCGGTCGAGGTCTCGGACACGTGGTGGCGTCCGGGCGAGCAGACCGCCCTCGTGGTGATCGACATGCAGAACTCGTACTTCGAGTTCCCCGAACTGGCGAAGGTGCGCGACGAGCTGGTGCCGCGGGTCAACGAACTCATCCGCACCGCCCACGACGCCGGACGACCCGTCGTGCTGGTGCGCACCGAGCACTCCCGCGACAAGTCCACGTGGACGCTCAACATGTGCGAGGACGACCAGGGCTTCGCGTTCCCCGGCACCGAGCAGGCGCAGTTCCTCGACGAGTTGGCCACGGGCGATCACGTGGAGGTGGTCAAGACCCGCGACAGCGCCTTCTTCGAGACCGAGCTCAAGGCCCGGCTCGAGCAGCTCGGCGTGGACCACCTGCTGCTGTGCGGGGTGTCGACGCACAGCTGCGTGTCGCAGACGGCGATCGACGGGTTCGCCGAGAACCTCCACGTCGCGGTCGCCCGCGGTGCCATCTCGTCGGACAACTCCGCCCTCTCGGAGGCGCTGCTGGACTTCTGCGCCGACCAGATGCGCCAGCCGATCATCGACCAGGAGGCCAGCCTCCAGCTTTTGCGAACCGGAGCCTGGCCCGACGGGGACTGACCCGACGGCCGCGGTCTAACCCACCGGCCGCGTGACGCGGCCGTCCGGGTAGCGGGCGAACCGGGTCTCGCCGCGCGGATGGACGGGGTCGTTCTGCGGCAGGTCCCAGGTGCCGAACACGCCGGCGCGGTACTCCTGCATGGCGGTGACGATGTCCTCGCGGGTGTTGCCGACGAACGGCCCCTGCTGGACGACCGGGGCACCGATCGGCCGGGCCTGCAGGACGAGGAACGACGCGCCCTCGTCTCCGGCGGTCACGGTGACCGTCTCCGGGGCGAGGACGGCGGCGTCGTACCCCAACTGCTGGTCGTCGACCGTCAGTGGCCCGCCGTAGTTGTAGAGCACCCGGTTCGCGGAGGGGTCGGCACCGGGCAGTTCCGTGCCCACGCCGGGGTCGAGCGTGACGATCCAGATGGCCAGGTGGTTCTCCGGTCGCGCCGCCCAGGAGTGTGGCGGCGGGTCCAGCGCGCGCACGCCGTCGATCTCCCCGGCGATCAGGCGGAACCTCGCGGCGGCCCCGTCGGCTCCGCGGACGACGACCGGGGTCTTCTCGGACCAGAACATGTCGAAGTGCGGCTCGGCGGACTTGTCCTCGGGCGCGAGGTTGAGCCAGATCTGGAACAGCTCCATGGTGTTGGGCCGCTCGGTGTCCAGAAGCGGGAACATCTCCGAGTGCGAGATCCCGGAACCGGCGGTGAGCCACTGGGTGTCGCCGTGGCCGAAACGGGCCGCCGCGCCGAGGGAGTCGGCGTGGTCGACCACGCCGTCGAGCACCACGGTCACGGTCTCGAACCCGCGGTGCGGGTGCTGGGGGAAGCCGGGGACGGTCTCACCGTGGTACATCGACCACCCGTCCTTGCCCGAGAAGTCCTGCCCCAGGGACCGGCCTGCGAGAGAGGCGGCGGGACGCATGGTCTCGCCCTCGGCCGGAGGGAACTCGTCACGGTGATGGACGGCGAACAGGAACGGGTCGAGGCCCGGCCACTGGCCTCCGAGCGGGACGACCTGGCGGATGGCGGACATGGTTTCCTCCTGCGGGTCACGGGTGCACGGGTTCTGGGGTGCGCGGGTGAGCTGACACGATTGCTATTGCTGTCACATCAGTTAACCGCGTGGGGCGTCGCCGTGTTCCCGCTGTTCCCTGAACTCCAGGTAGGCGCGTCGACCGAGGAACACCGCCAGCAGCACCACGATCGCCGCGACGACCGCGTTGGACGCCCATCCCGCCACCGACTCGATCCGGTGCCACTGCTCACCCAGGAGGTAACCGGCCACCACGAACAGCGAGTTCCAGATCAGACTGCCGGCCGTGGTGAGCAGCACGAACAGCAGGAGGCTCATCCGCTCGACACCCGCCGGGATGGAGATGAGACTGCGCACGACGGGCACCATGCGACCGAAGAAGACCGCGCCCCGGCCGTGGCGGGTGAACCAGCCCTCGGCCTTGTCGAAGTCCGCGACCTGGATCAGGGGGACCCGGTCGAACAGCGCGCGGACCCGCTCGGCACCGAGCCAGAAACCCAAACCGTAGGCCAGGATCGCCCCCAGCACGGACCCGAGGGTGGTCCAGAAGATCGCACCGGCGAGGGTGAACGTGCCCTGCGCGGCGCTGAACCCCGCCAGCGGCAGGATGACCTCGCTCGGGATGGGCGGGAAGACGTTCTCCAGACCCACCACGAGGGCCGCGCCGGGCCCGCCGAGCGCCTCCATGACGCCCACGGCCCAGCCCGCGACCCCGCCGAGATCACCCTCGGCCGCCAGGACTACCGGAGCAGCGACTTCGATCAAC
>NZ_JAALDT010000424.1:0-6419 GCF_014144995.1 Dietzia sp. DQ11-71
CGACGCCGAGGTCGCCCCGGTGGTCGCCGCGTCGTCGGACGGGGCGTCATCGGAGCCGCACCCGGCGAGCGCGAGGGGCATGGCGAGGGCGAGCACCCCCAGGGCGGTGCGGACGGTCGGGCGGCGGCGGGCGGATCCGATGAGGTGCATGGGACGAACCTACTTCTTCCGCCGGCCCGGGTGGGCCCCGGCGCGTGCTGGACTGGGCATCACGGCCCCGACGGGTACGATCGACCCGGCTTTCCTGCCCGCCGTGCGGGCAGGGCGAGGCGCAGCAAGGCTGATGAGGGCGGCCCCCGGCCGTCGGGACGGGGACTGGCACACATGGAACACCACGGCCACCACGAACTGATCGACGAGATCGAGCGGTCGGTCGTCGCGCTCTCCGCTCCACGTGGCCGGGAATGCCTCCAACGCATCATCCTGCCGCGGGCCGGTGAGCCGCTCGACGTGCGCTCGCTCTACCTCGCCGAGGCGCCCACCAACGTCCGGCGCGCGCACTCCTCCGCCCGGACCTCCCTGCGGATCGGGGCCGACTCCGAGGTCTCGTTCGCCACCTACTTCAACGCGTTCGCCGCGGCGTACTGGCGGCGCTGGTCCGTCCTCGGCGAGGTCGTCCTCCGGTTGACGGTGCGCGGTTCCGGTCGCGTGGACCTGTACCGCTCCAAGATCGACGGCTCGCGGATCGCGGTCACCGGTGACGTCGTCGGCGAACCGGGCCGCGCCGACCAGGTGACGACGGTCGAGTTCGTCTGCGACCTGGGCCCGTTCGAGGACGGCGGCTGGATCTGGTTCGACCTCACCTCCGACACGGACGTGGAGTTGCTCGCCGGCGGGTGGTACTCCTCGGTCGACGCACCGCCCACGCGTCCCGACGCCCGCCCGGACGGCACGCCCGACCCGGCCGTACAGGTGCCCAACGACCGGCGGGTCACCGTCGGCATCCCCACGTTCAACCGGCCCGGCGACGCGGTGGCCGCGCTGCGGGCACTGACCTCCGATCCCGAGGTCGACGCCGTGATCGACGCCGTCCTCATGCCCGACCAGGGCGACCGCAAGGTCCGCGACGAGCCCGGCTTCGCGGAGGCGGCGGAGTTCCTCGGGGACCGACTCCACATCTTCGACCAGCCCAACCTCGGCGGCTCGGGCGGCTACAGCCGCATCATGTACGAGGCGCGCAGGCTGACCGATTCCCCGTACATCCTGTACATGGACGACGACATCGAGATCGAGCCCGACTCGATCCTGCGGGCCCTGGCGTTCGGACGCTTCTCCACGGTCCCGATGCTGGTCGGCGGGCAGATGCTCAACCTGCAGGAACGCAGCCACCTGCACACCATGGGCGAGGTGGTGGGCGCCCACGACTTCATGTGGACCGCCGCCCCGCACGCGGACTACGACTACGACTTCTCGCGCTACCAGCTGACGGACCGCGAGAACCCCAAGCCGCTGCACCGCCGCATCGACGTGGACTACAACGGCTGGTGGATGTGCCTCATCCCGCGCGTGGTCGCCGAGAAGATCGGGCAGCCGCTCCCGCTGTTCATCAAGTGGGACGACGCCGAATACGGGCTGCGCGCGCGGCAGGCCGGCCATCCCACCGTCACCATGCCGGGCGTGGCGATCTGGCACATGGCGTGGTCGGACAAGGACGACGCGATCGACTGGCAGGCCTACTTCCACCTGCGCAACCGCCTGGTGGTGGCGTCGATGTACCACGACGGCGACCACAGGGGCATCATGCAGTCCAGCCTCAAGGCGCTGGTCAAGCACCTGGTGTGCCTCGAGTACTCGACGGTCGCCATCCAGATCGAGGCCATCCGGGACTTCCTGAGGGGGCCGGAGGCCCTGTACGAACTGCTGCCCACCGCGCTGCCCAAGGTGCGCGCGATGCGGGCGGAGTTCCCCGACGCGGTGGTCATCCCGTCGGCCGTCGACCTGCCCGCACCGTCGGGTGGCCCGGCGGGCATCCACTCCGAGCCGAGGGGCCCGGTCCGCAAGGCGGTGGCGCTGGCGCGGGGCCTTGCCCACACCCTGAGCAGGGACGACAAGACGCACCACGAGGTGCCGCAGGCGAACTTCCCGCCGATCGAGGCCCGCTGGTACTCGCTCAGCAGGGTCGACGGCGCGACCGTCACCACCGCCGACGGTCGCGGGGTCGTCTACCGCAAGCGCGACCGCGACCTCGCCGCCGCCCTGTTCAAGGAGTCGGCCGCCGTGCACCGTGAGCTGTTCCGCCGGTTCCCGGAGATGCGCCGCCGCTACCGCGACGCCCACGCCGATCTCGTGACCAAGGAGGCCTGGGGCCGTGTCTTCGAATCCTGATCCGGTGGTGTCCGATCCCGCCGTGGAGATCCCCGTACCGACCGGCGAGGTCCGGTTGCTGGCGGCGATCCAGCGTCAGCTGTTGGCCGTGCCCGGTTCCCGGGAGGCGGCCGTGACGCTATCGCATGTCGGCGAGCACGCGCTGGGTTGGATGGCGGTCGCGGCAACGGGAATGGCCGTCGATCCGGCCCGCCGCGGTCGGTGGGCGATGGTCGGCCTCGGCAGCGTCGGCGCCCATGCCACCTCCGTCGTCGTCAAGCGCGTCATCCGTCGGCGGCGCCCGGACCACCCCGCGGTGACCGTCGGCGTCGGTACCCCCTCCAAGCTCAGTTTCCCGTCGTCCCACGCCACGTCGACCACCGCGTTCGCGCTGCTCGCGGGGTCGGTGGTCGGGGTCCCGGTGGCGCCGGCGCTCGTGCCGGTCATGCTGGCGTCGAGGTTGGTGCTGGGAGTCCACTACCCTTCGGATGTGTTCGCCGGAGCCGCGGTCGGCGCGGGCTGCGCTGCGCTCACCCGCGCCGTGTGGCCCTCGGCCGCCGTCCAGAGCGTGCTGCCCGAGACACTGCGCGACGGCGCGGCGGGCCCAGGCGTCACCCAGAACCGCGAGGAGAAGCGATGACCGATCAGTCCGGAGCGCCGGTGACCCGGGGCGGGGCAGACCACCACCTCCTCGGCGCCGAACCGCACACCGCCAACGAGATCGACGACATCGCCGAGGCGGAGGAGGATGCCAAGGGCGCGCCGCCCAAGAACCTCCTCGACGGCATGGTCAAGGCGCTCCGGCCGCGTCAGTGGGTCAAGAACGTCCTCGTCATCGCCGCGCCCGCGGCGGCCGGGTCCCAGACCCTCACCGACGGCAGCGTCCTGTTCTCGGTGTTCATCGCGTTCGTGGCGTTCTGCATGGCCGCCTCGAGCGTGTACCTCATCAACGACGCGTTGGACGTCGAGGCCGACCGCGCCCACCCGACCAAGCGGTTCCGCCCCATCGCGGCGGGCGTCCTGCCCGTGGGGTTGGCGTACGGCATGGCGGTGGTACTCATCATCGCGTCGATCGCGATCTCGGTGCTGCTGGCGCACCCGGCCCTGGCGATCGTCGTGGCCGTGTACATCGTCCTGCAGCTCATGTACTGCTTCGGGCTCAAGCACCAGCCGGTGCTCGACATCGCGTTCGTCTCCTCCGGCTTCCTGCTGCGCGCGGTCGCCGGTGGCGCGGCCGCCGAGGTCGACATCTCGCAGTGGTTCCTGCTGGTCATGGCGTTCGGTTCGCTGTTCATGGCCGCCGGCAAGCGCTACGCCGAGCTGAGCCTGCACCTGAAGACCGGCGCCAAGATCCGCAAGGCGTTGGAGAGTTACACCCCCACCTACCTGCGGTTCGTCTGGACGCTCTCGGCGACGGTGCTCGTGCTCTGCTACGCCCTGTGGGCGTACGACCGCGGCTCCGACCCGACGCAGCCGAACGGGGCGGCGATCTGGCTGCAGATCTCGATCGTGCCGTTCACCATCGCCGTCCTGCGCTACGCGGTCGACGTCGACGCCGCGCAGGCCGGCGAGCCCGAGGACATCGCCCTCGGCGACCGCGTCCTGCAGGTCCTCGCGGCGCTGTGGGTCCTCACCGTCGTGATCGGCGTCTACATCGTCCCGTCGATCGCCTGAGTCCGGCGGACGGACGATGTCGCAGGTGGCGGCGGCGCGCCGGTTCGGGCGCACCGGGGCGGTCTTCTGGACCGGGGTCGTGGTGGTGGTGGCGGTCTTCTTCGCCGGCGCCTGGCAGCGCCGGTGGATCGCCGACGACGGCCTCATCGTCCTGCGCACCGTCCGCAACCTCATCGCCGGCAACGGCCCGGTGTTCAACGCGGGGGAGCGGGTCGAGTCCAACACCTCCACGCTGTGGACGTACCTCATCTACGGCGTCCACGAGATCGTCGGGTACCGGCTCGAACTGGTCGTCCTGGGTGTGGCGCTCACGCTGAGCATGCTCGCGGTGGTGTTCGCGATGCTGGGCACCCGCGTGATGTACCGCGGCACCCGCCGCGCACCGGCCGGTGGGCCGATGGTGCTGCTGCCGTTCGGCGTGCTGGTCTACGTGATGCTGCCCCCGGCCCGCGACTTCGCCACCTCGGGTCTCGAGACGGGCCTGGTCATCTGCTGGATCGGCGCCATGTGGCTGGGGTTGCAACTGTGGGCCCGGGCGCCCCATCGTGAGGGCCGGTTGGGCTGCCTACCCACCCCGGGCACGGCCGCGATCGCCTTCCTCGCCGGGCTCGGCCCCCTGGTGCGCCCCGAGATGGCACTGGCCGCAGCGGCGTTCCTGGCGCTGATGGCCGTCGCCCACCAGTCGTGGCGTCACCTCGGGTGGCTGGTGGTGCTCGCCGGCACGGTCCCGGTGGTCTACCAGGTCTGGCGGATGTCGTTCTACGCGCTGCCGTACCCGCTCACGGCCGTGGCCAAGGACGCCGGCGGGTCGAAGTGGGACAAGGGCGCCGAGTACCTGTGGAACCTGCTGTCGCCGTACGTCCTGCTGGTGCCGCTGGCCGCCGTGCTCGTCGCGGGAATGGTCGCCCTCCGGGCCCGCCTCGCCCCCCGCCCCGGAAATCCGCTATTCCCGCTCCGGATCCGCTACCCGGATTGGAGTAGCAGATCCGGAGGGACGATAGCGGATCCGCGGGGCGCCGATGGTGGCGCCGCCGATGGTGGCGGCGATGGCGGGGGCGCCGACGACCACGACGCCGACGACCACGACGACGACGAGGGCGGTCGCCTGCCGCGGCTGCGCCGCCGGGCCCGCTCCACCCCGGTCGTCACGATCGTGTTCCTCGTGGTGGCACTGGTGATGCTGCTCTACGTCATCCGCGTCGGCGGCGACTTCATGCACGGCCGCGTGCTGCTGCCGTCTCTGTTCCTCCTGCTCCTGCCGGTCTCGGTGGTGCCCCTCCCCGTCGGTCCCGCCAGCGGGTCCGCGGAGGCCTCGGTGCGCCGGGTGGCGGTCCCGGCGATCGCGGCCGCGTGGCTCGTCGTCGTCGGCTGGGCGGTGACCGTCCAGGTCACCGAGAACCCGTTCCGGGAAGAACCGGAGTCGATCACGTCGGCGGGGATCGTCGACGAGCGCCAGTTCTACATCCAGCGGACCGGGCACAGGCACCCGTTGCTCGCCGAGGACTATCTGGACTTCCCCCGGATGCGGGCCCTGGTGAACGACGTCACCCGGAACCGGACCGGCGCGGTATTCCTCCCGGTGCCGGGGTTCCAGGACCGGTGGGACGTGGTGTCCTACGACCGACCGATGCCCGGGTTGGCACCGTTCGAGCTGCCGGAGGAGCCCCTCAAGACGGTGGTGTTCCTCAACCTCGGCATGACCAGCATGAACCTGCCGCTCGACGTGGACGTCTACGACACCGTCGGGCTCGCCTCGCCGCTGGCCGCGCACACGGACCGTATGGAGGACGGCCGGATCGGGCATGACAAGTTCCTGCCGTACGACTGGGTGCTCGCGCGCACCGGAGTCGTGGAGGACCCGGTCAACTTCCCGCGGTGGATCGACGTCAACTGGGTGAACCAGGCCGAGGTCGCGCTCCAGTGTCCCGCCACGCAGGCACTCATCGAGTCCTACACGGCCCCGTTGACCCTCGAGAGGCGCTGGTCCAACGTGGTGAATGCATTCTCATACGCCGAGTACAGGATCAACAGAATCCCTGCGTACGAGGTCCAGAGGTGCGGGCTGCCGATGCCGGAGGAAGTGGAGAAGTATCAGGGCACTCGGTAGTGTTGCGCACGCTGTTGTCTCGAAACGGTAACAGTCGGGGGTCGAAATGGTCCCCGACCTGTAACACCTGCCCCAAAGTGCGCGACAGTATCGATGAACTCGATGTCGCAGTTCCGGTCCTCCCCCTGGTGGGGCCGGTCCGATGAACGTCACCGATGCCCTCCCGGGCACCAGGAACGAACAAAGGAACACACGAATGTCCCACTCCACCCTCCGGCGCAGGTTCGCCGCCGGGCTCACCGCACTGGCGACGGCCGCAGGGCTCGTCGTCGGCGCCCCGGCCCTGGCCGGTGCCCAGGCGACCGAGCAGGGCTCGTCGGCCAGCCTCGGGTCC
>NZ_JAALDT010000425.1:0-3821 GCF_014144995.1 Dietzia sp. DQ11-71
GGGCGGGGCTCGTCGTCGTCGCCCCGAGGCGACCCTCCCGGTGCGGATCCACCGCCACCGACGGCACCCGCTGCGGCGGCCGGCCGCACGGCGCCCGACTCGAGCGACTCGACACGCTGCAGCAGCGCGATCATGGAGTCGTCCGCCGAGGGCAGGAGCAGCTTGGCGCAGAGGATCTCCAGCAACAGCCGCGGCGAGGTGGCCCCGCGCATCGACCCCATCCCCTCGTGCACCATGTCGGCGCAGCGCGCCAGGGTGGCGGGCCCGATGTTCTCGGCCTGACGCCGCATGGTCTCGGCCTGCTCGACCGGCGCGTCGACGAGCCCACGCTCGATCGCCTGCGGCACGGACTGCACCATGATGAGGTCGCGCAGCCGCTGTAGCAGATCGGCGGCGAACCGACGCGGGTCGTGCCCGGCCTCGACCACCTTGTCGACGGTCCGGAACAGCGTGGCCCCGTCGCCGGCGGCCAGCGAATCCACCGTGTCGTCGATGAGCGCGACCTCGGTCGCCCCCAACAGGCTCACCGCGCGCGGGTAGGTGATGCCCTCGTCACCGGCGCCGGCCATGAGCTGGTCAAGCACACTGAGCGTGTCGCGCGGCGATCCCCCACCGGACCGGATGACCAGCGGGAACACGGTCGGCTCGACCTGCACACCCTCCTGCTCGCAGATCCGCTCGAGCAGCCCGCGCATCGACGTGGGCGTGAGCAGCCGGAAGGGGTAGTGGTGCGTGCGGGAGCGGATGGTGGGCAACACCTTCTCCGGCTCGGTGGTGGCGAAGATGAAGATGAGGTGCTCGGGCGGCTCCTCCACGATCTTCAGCAGCGCGTTGAAGCCCGCGTTGGTGACCATGTGGGCCTCGTCGATGATGAGCACCCGGTACCGCGAGGACGCCGGCGCGAAGAACGCCCGCTCGCGCAGATCACGCGTGTCATCGACGCCGCCGTGGCTGGCCGCGTCGAGCTCGGTGACGTCGAGGGTCCCGTGGCCGCCGGGCGCCAGCGCCACGCACGAGTCGCATTCGCCGCACGGGTCGGCGGTGGGCCCCTGCACGCAGTTGAGCGAGCGGGCGAGGATGCGGGCGGACGAGGTCTTGCCGCAGCCGCGTGGGCCGGAGAAGAGGTAGGCGTGGTTGATACGACCGGAGGACAAGGCCACCGAGAGCGGTTCGGTGACGTGCTCCTGGCCCACGACCTCGGCGAAGGAGGCGGGGCGGTACTTCCGATAGAGAGCCACGCCTAGAGGGTACCCAGGGGGTACGACGACGAGGACTTCCGCTTCCGACGGCGATCACGCGTGATCCGGGATGGGCCGAAATGACCGGAGGGGCCGCGTCATACGCAGCCCCTCCCGACGTCCCTCGCGCGCGGATCGGGCCCCCTCAGACCCCCGCAGCACGGTTCCCGAACCGATATCGGACACCGGCCCCTCACAGCCCCTCAGCTGTCTCCGGTGTCCGCATCCCTCTAGCTCGGACGACTCCGATACAACCAGACAGCCCCGGCCCGGACAAGACCGCACTTGCATTGACACTTGCTCAACAGGCCCGGCGAATTACATTCATGCAGGTGACAGGGTTACCTAAGCTATGGACTCCCACATTCACACTATGGGAATGTGGCGGAGATCACGGACGGGCAGACGTGCTGGTCACCTCATGATTCCCGGGGACGAAGAGGCGGGATCGGGAGCGCGGTCCGTTAATGGCCGCCGTTAACGCAGATGACGCAGTTGTTACACGCCGCCCGAGCCGAGCGATCGCTCAGTCGGCGAGCGCCCCCCGGCAGGCCGCGAGAAGAGCGCACAGGCCCACGACATCCATGGCGGTCTCGACCTCGGCCAGCGGCGGGAGCGTGGGCGCCAGACGGATGTGACGATCCTCGGGATCCTTGCCGTGCGGGTACGCGGACCCGGCCGGCGTGAGGGCCACCCCGGCCTCCTTGGCCAGGCGGACGGTCTCGGTGGCGGTGCCGTCGACCACCTCGAGGTCGATGAAGTACCCACCCTCGGGCCGGGTCCAGCGGGCCACGTCGTACTCGCCGAGCCGGTGGGCCAGGGCCGCGGCGGCGGCCTCGAACTTCGGCGCGATGACCTCGCGGTGGCGGAGCATGTGGGCGCGTACCCCGTCGGCGTCGCCGAAGAATCGGGCGTGCGCGAGCTGGTTGACCTTGTTCGGCCCGATGGAGCGCACGGAGGTGTGGCCGAGGTACCAGTCGAGATTGGCCCGCGAGGCGGAGAAGAACGACACACCCGCGCCGGCGAAGGTGATCTTGGAGGTCGAGCACACCTGCCAGAAGCGGTTGGGGTGACCCGCCTCGGCGGCCAGCGTGTCGACGTCCGGGACCTTGGGGAAATCCTCGGTGAGCGTGTGGACCACGTACGCGTTGTCCCAGACGATCCGGAAGTCCGGGGCGGCGGTCGCCATGCGCGCGAGGCGGGACACGGTGTGGTCGTCGTACACCGCGCCGGTCGGGTTGGCGAAGATCGGGACGCACCACATGCCCTTGATGGACGGGTCGTTCGACACGAGACGCTCGACCTCGTCCATGTCCGGACCGGTCGGCCCCAGCGGCACCGGGATCATCTCGATGCCCAGCGCCTCGGTGATGTTGAAGTGGCGGTCGTAACCGGGCACCGGGCACAGCCAGCGCAGGACCGGCTCGTCCTTCCACGCACGCTGGGAGTCGGGCGTGCCGAAGAGCATGGAGAACGTCAGCAGGTCGTACATGATCGACAGGCTCGCGTTGTCCTGGGCGATCACGCGGTCGGTCTCCACCCCGAGCAGCTCGGCGATGATCGACCGCAGTTCCGGCAGTCCCGCCCCGCCGCCGTAATTGCGGACGTCGGTCTTACCCGCCGCGTGGTCGCCCTCCCCCGGCAGCGACAGCAGCCGCTCGGACAGGTCCAGCTGTTCGGGCGAGGGCTTTCCGCGAGTCAGGTCCAGGGCCAGGCCCTTGTCGGCCAGCGCGTCGTACTCGGCGGCCAGTTGCGACTCGAGTCGGGCGAGTTCGTCGGCGGGGAGATCGGACAGTGCCACTGTGGCCTCCGGCGGGATCGACAACTTCGGTGTTGGTGCCCTAAGACATGTCCCAAGACATAAGGGGACCCCGCGCACCCGCCAGAGCCCGCTGACCCTTGCTGCCTTCCGGCCCTGGGGGAGTTCACAGGATGGACGCCGCGCGGGGTCCACGGACGAGTCTAACCGCCCCGCCTCCCGCGCCGCACCCCACCCGCCTCCCGGGCCGCGATCCGAGGCCGCTCGGCCCCGCGGTTTGCCTCTGCTTGCGCGTCCTGGGTATTCTCCTCCACGGAGGATTCGCCTAGTGGCCTATGGCGCTCGCCTGGAACGCGGGTTGGGGTTTATAGCCCCTCAGGGGTTCAAATCCCCTATCCTCCGCCGCAGACGCGGCCCGGAGCTCTCGAGCCCGGGCCGCGTCGCTCATTTCAGCCACGCCCGGGCCGACCGGAGGCCCGCTCTCGCTCCCGCGACCACCCACGCTCGGTAGGCTCGCGATCGTGACCGAGACCACGGGCGGCCGGACCGTTGATGACGACGTCGCCCTGCGGGTGCTCGTCTACAGCCACGACGCCGCCACCCGCAGCCGCGTGATGTCCGCCCTCGGCACCCGCCCGCACCCGGACCTGCCCCGGCTGACGTACCTCGAGGTCGCCACGGCCCCGGTCGCCCTCGAACACCTCGACGCGGGCGGGGTCGACCTGGCGATCCTCGACGGCGAGGCGACGCCCACCGGCGGACTCGGCCTGGCCAAGCAGCTGCGGGACGAGCTCAACCACTGCCCGCCGGTGCTCGTCCTCATC